>NZ_JBITFB010000003.1:466032-466621 GCF_044455625.1 Kitasatospora sp. NPDC051164
CACCCTATCTCACTCGCTTCCCAAATACAGCCGCCTCCCCCGGGGCGTGGTGGCTGCCCCGGGGGCGGGGGGGGGGGCCGCGCCCCCCCCCCCGCCGCTCGACCGGTGCCCGGAGCCGGACTCGAACCGGCACGGCCTCGCGGCCAAGCAGTTTTAAGCTGCCCGTGTCTGCGTTCCACCATCCGGGCGTCCTGCGAAACCACCCTGAGCCTAGTCGCCCGGATCACTCTTTCGCATGTTCCCAGCCCCGGAAGTTGTCATGTTTCCTTGCCATCTGACGAACTGTCCGGGATTTCGGCCACGAAGGATAGTGGTTCCGGCCACCGCCCCTCCCTCAGGGTTCCCGTCATACCGCAGGAGGACGGATCAGCCCTCCCGTACGCCCAGCGATGGTCGGGCCAACCGTCCGGCGGAGCGACGCCAGACCATGATCACGTCCCGGAGCATGGAGGTACAAGCCCACGAGCACAAGGAGTCCCCCGTGACCACGTCGACCGCAACCGCCGTCCGTACCGGCCTGGCGGCCGCCCGCGCCACCGGCCTGAACAAGGTCTACGGGGAGGGGGAGACCCGCGTCGTCGCCCTCGAC
>NZ_JBITFB010000004.1:0-27673 GCF_044455625.1 Kitasatospora sp. NPDC051164
GGGTAGGAGAACAGCTTGCCGGTCGACACCTCGACCGCCACCAGGTCCTTCTTGCCGTCCCCGTTGAAGTCACCCGCCGTCAGATCGGTCATCCCGGGGTCGGACGGGCCCTCCTCGCGGATGGACTTGTTGCGGACCGGCACGAAGGTGCCGTAGCCGGGGAAGTACGGGTAGGGGATCTCGCGGTAGTGGACGCCGCTGCCGGTGAACTCGTAGCCCATGTAGTGGCTGGAGTCGGTCCACTTCTCGAACAGCACCACGTGACCGTTGGCCCCGCTGTCGTCGTTGAGCAGCGCGTCGCCGGCCTTGAGGTCGCCCTTGCCGATGGACTCGGTGACGCCGCGCGGGCCGAAGGTGTCGGTGGTCAGCGAGTCGTCGAGATTCCAGGCCATCGAGACGTAACCCGAGCAGTCGGTGCGGTACCCGTTGTGCGAGCCGGTCCAGCTGTAGTCGAGGCCGATGCCGACCCAGGTCTTGGCGCGCCGGATCGCCTCGCTCCGGGTGACCGCCGGGGCCAGCACGGAGGCGACCGCCGAGGACCCGTCAGCCGCGGGCGCCTGGGCGACCCCGACCGGCTGGCCGGCGCCGCCGTACTCGCCGCCCGCGACGGCGACAGCGGCGGCGGGAGCGGGGGCGGGGGCGGGGGCGGCGGCGAACGCGGTGCCGCCCTGGACGAGCAGGCCGAGCGACAGCGAGCCGGCCAGCCCGAGGGCGACGGCGGACGTGCGGAGATAGGCCTTGCGGGACATGAATACTCCTGAAAATGGCATTCGGATGACCGGTGCGGCGCGTCGGCGCCCGGATCACCGGAAGAGGGAGCGCCGGAGGAAATCCGGCAGGATGTGGACGGCCGTCAGCCGGCGGCGGAAACGCGCCAGGACCGGAAGGCCGGGGACCGCGAGAGGGCGGCGGAACACATGGCCAGCGCATGGGCGGGGGCGTTGTCGCCACTCCCGCCGCTGGTGAAGAGGACGAGGTCGATGGAGTCCTGACGGGCTCTCGACTGGACGTGCTCCAGGCCGCCGAAGGGATCGGCGTGGGCCCAGAGCACGTCCTTCAGGACATGGGCGTCGGCAGCGGTGGGCGGACGCCGGTCGGAGCTCGTCAGGGTCAGGTGGACAATGTGCATCGGGTCCGGCTCAAGCCGCCGGCGCCGACGACGGTCACTTCTTGTTGTCCCAGCTGATGCTGCCCGGGTCGCCCAAGCCGCCCTTGCCGGCCCCGCCGCGGGCGGGGTCGCCGGTGGGGTCGCCCTGGCCGGGGTCGCTCGCCGCGGACACGCCCGTCACGCCGGCCGGTGCGGCGGCAACGGCGGTGGCGGCCGGCAGAGCGAGCGTGGCCATCACTGCGACAGCCGCGAGGACACCGGGAACGCGAGCGGTGATCCGCATGGAGAACAACCCCCTGGTTGATGGTCGGTCGGTTCGTGGGAGGGCGGCGGCTGGTTCCCGCCGTCCCACCGGCCCGGGGCTCGTCGCCCCTGCGGCTCGGTGATCCATATCCTGCAAGCCCCGGCCGGCGCTCCGGAAGGCCTTCCCTGAGGCATCATCAGGCCTGGCAGCATGGCGCCACCCCGGAGGCCCCGGCCACCCCCGCAGCTTCACCGACACATCGTCAGTTCTCCTTGCACACACATGATCGAACTGTGAGAATCATGAAGACGGCCTTGACATCTCCGGGCCGCGCATTGCCGAGACCGGGGGGAATCGTGCTCGAAGTGCTGGGGCTGGGCCCGACGGCGGAAGCCGTCTACGCGGTCCTGCTGGCCGAGCCCGGGTGCGGGATCACCGACCTCTGCCGTCGGCTCGGGCTCTCCGAGAGCGCCGCCAGAGAGGCCCTCGACCAACTCGCGGACCTGACGCTGCTGCGCCCCTCCCAGGAGGTCTCCGGCGCGCTGCGCCCGGTCAGCCCGGCGGTCGGCCTGGAGGCCGTGATCCGCCGCCAGGAGGACGACCTCGCCCGCCGCCAGCAGGAGCTGGCCGCCAGCAAGGCCGCCGTGGCCCGGGCCGTCGCCGCCTACGCCGATGTGATGCCCAACACCGCGTCGGACGCCACCGAGCGCCTGGTCGGGATGGACGCGATCCAGGCCAAGCTCGAAATGCTGGCGCGCGGCCTTCGGGAGGAGTTCCTCGCCGCGATCTCCGGCGGGGCGCAGTCCCAGGCCAGCCTGGACGCCGCCCGTCCGCTCGACCAGGACGCGCTGGAGCGCGGCGTCACCATGCGGACGCTCTACCAGGACAGCGTCCGCAATGACCAGGCCACCCACACGTACGCCCAGTGGCTCACCGGACTCGGCGGCCAGGTGCGGACGGCGCCCCTGCTGCCGCCCCGACTGCTGGTCTTCGACCGGCACACCGCCGTCGTCCCGATCGACCCGACGCAGACCAGGCTCGGGGCGCTCTGTACCAGCGAGCCCGGCCTGGTCGCCTCCCTCGTCGCCCTGTTCGAACAGGCCTGGTCCACCGCCGTGCCGCTCGGCGCCGACCAGCCCACCCATCACGACACCGGCCTCACCCCGGCCGAACGCGACCTGCTCCGGCTGCTCGGCACGGGCCTGACCGACGAGGCCGCCGGCAAGCGGCTCGGCATCTCGGTGCGCACCGTGCGTCGCCAGATGTCCGCCCTCATGGAGCGGCTCGACGCCGCCAGCCGCTTCGAGGCCGGCCTCAAGGCGGCGCAGCGCGGCTGGCTGTGAGCGGCCGGCACGGGGCTGCTGCGGGGCCACGCACGGCGTAGCCGTCCACGGCGAATCCCCAGGTCAGCCGTGTCCGAGCTGCGGATGTCCATGCCCGGGTGCAGACTCGCAGGTGGCCGGGGCGGGGGCGTGCTCGCGCCCGACGGAACCTTCCCGGCCACTCCCGGTCACTCTGCGTCGAAGGGGCATCACTCCATGCTCACCACCGACTTCCCCACCGGCTCCCCCTGCTGGATCGACCTCGGCAGCCCGGACATCCCCGCCACCGCCGAGTTCTACCGGAAGGTCTTCGGCTGGACGTTCCAGGAGGTCCCCGAGGCCGGTGGTTACGGCTTCTTCCAGCTGAACGGCAAGACCGTCGGCGCCCTCGGCAACCTCGACGAGGGGTCGCGGTCCGCCTGGACGACGTACTTCCGCACCGAGGACGTGGATGCCACGGTGAAGGCCGCCGAGCAGGCCGGTGCCACCGTCCGCGTGCCGCCGATGGACGTCATGCAGGAGGGCCGGTTCGCGGCGCTCACCGATCCGCAGGGCGCCGAGTTCGCCGTCTGGCAGGCCGGCAACACCAAGGGTCTGGGCGTCGTCTCCGAGGACGACGCGCTGGTCTGGTCGGAGCTGCACACCTCCGGCCCGGAGGTCGCTTTCGCCTTCTACGAGAAACTGTTCGGCTGGCGGATGGAGAACTTCGAGCCGTCGCCGGGCATGACCTACCGGGTGATCTCGACCTCGGAGGGCGACCAGCAGGCGACCAGCTTCGGCGGCATCGCCCCGACGATGTCCCCGGAGCAGCCCTCCGCCTGGACGCCGTACTTCGCGGCCGCCGACGTGGACGCGGTGATCGCGAAGGCGATGGCGGCCGGTGCCTCGGTGCTGATGGCGGCCTCGGACGTGGAGAACGTCGGCCGGCTGGCCTGGCTGGCGGATCCGAACGGCGCCCCGTTCGCACTGATCCACGGCGAGCCGCGGGAGTCCTGAGTCGCGACCGTACCTGAGTCGCGGACCCAAGTCGCGGCCGTACCTGAGCCGCGGACCTGAGCCGCGACGGGACCCGAGTCACGGCAGGAGTCCTGGGACACGTGAGGGCCCGCCGGTGCGCACCAGCGCCGGCGGGCCCTCATCCGCACGAAACGGTCACCGCACCGGGTGCCCGGCCTCCCGCAGCGCGCCCTTGACCTCGCCGATCCGCAGGTCCCCGAAGTGGAACACGCTGGCGGCCAGCACCGCGTCCGCGCCCGCGTCCACGGCCGGCGCGAAGTCGGCGAGCTTGCCGGCCCCGCCGGAGGCGATCACCGGCACGGAGACGGCCTTGCGCACGGCCCGGATCAGTTCCAGGTCGTAGCCGTCCTTGGTGCCGTCCGCGTCCATCGAGTTGAGCAGGATCTCCCCGGCGCCCAGTTCGGCGGCGCGGCCCGCCCATTCGACGGCGTCCAGGCCGGTGCCCTGGCGTCCGCCGTGCGTGGTGACCTCGAAGCCGGACGGCGTCTCGGTGCCTTCCGGGCAGCGCCGGGCGTCCACCGAGAGCACCAGCACCTGCCGCCCGAACCGCTGGGCGATCTCCCGGACCAGTTCCGGCCGGGCGATGGCGGCGGTGTTGACGCCCACCTTGTCGGCGCCGGCCCGCAGCAGCTTGTCGACGTCCTCGACGGCGCGGATGCCACCGCCGACGGTGAGCGGGATGAAGACCTGCTCGGCGGTGCGGCGGACCACGTCGTAGGTGGTCTCCCGGTCGCCGGAGGAGGCGGTGATGTCGAGGAAGGTGAGCTCGTCGGCGCCCTCGGCGTCGTAGAGCTTGGCCATCTCGACCGGGTCGCCGGCGTCGCGCAGGTTCTGGAAGTTGACGCCCTTGACCACCCGCCCGGCGTCCACGTCCAGACAGGGGATGACTCGTACGGCGAGGGTCACGGCTGATTGCCTTCCAGGGTCTTTGCCAGCCCGGAGCGGTACGCGTCGAGCTCGATCTCGACCATCATCCGGGAGTCGATCAGTCCCTCGACCACCACCATGGTGGCCACCGGGCGTGCGGCGTCGAAGAGTTCGTGGTGGGCGCGGCCCACTTCGTCGGCGTCGCGGACGTGGGTGATGTACATCCGGGTGCGGACCACGTCGTCCGCGGTCAGACCGTACGCGGCCAGGGCCGTGAGCCCGACGCCGAACGCGGCGAGGGTCTGCCGGTACGGGTCGCCCTCGTGCTCGATCCGGCCGTCCACCCAGGCGGTGGTGCCGGCCACGTGCACGTGGTCGCCCGCGGCGACGGCCCGGGAGTAGCCGAACTCGTCCTCCCAGGGGGAGAATCCGCTGACCCGGCCCCGCACGACCTCGCCCCGCACGACCTCGCCACGTACGATCCGACCATCGGTCATCCTGAAACCGCCTCCAGGGCCTCTTCGAGGGTGAACTTCTGCTCGTAGAGTGCCTTGCCCACGATGGCGCCCTCGACACCCTCGCCGACGAGCGTGGCGATGGCGCGCAGGTCGTCCAACGAGGAGACGCCGCCGGAGGCGACCACCGGGCGGTCGGTGGCGGCGCAGACGTCGCGAAGCAGCTGCAGGTTGGGGCCGGTCAGGGTGCCGTCGCGGTTGACGTCGGTGACGACGTAGCGGGCGCAGCCCTCCTGGTCGAGGCGCTCGAGCACCTCGAAGAGCTGGCCGCCGTCGCGGGTCCAACCGCGGCCGCGCAGGGTGGTGCCGACCACGTCCAGGCCGACGGCGATCTTGTCGCCGTGCTCGGCGATGGCCTTGGCGACCCACGCGGGGGCTTCCAGGGCGGCGGTGCCGAGGTTGACCCGGGTGCAGCCGGTGGCGAGGGCGCGGGCGAGCGACTCGTCGTCGCGGATGCCACCGGACAGTTCGACCTTGATGTCCAGCTGCCCGGTGACCTCGCGCAGCAGCTCGTAGTTGGAGCCGGTGCCGAAAGCGGCGTCGAGGTCGACCAGGTGCAGCCACTCGGCGCCGGCGTTCTGCCAGGCGAGGGCGGCGGCCAGCGGCTCGCCGAAGGAGGTCTCGGTGCCGGAGGCGCCCTTGACCAGGCGGACGGCCTGGCCGTCGCGGACGTCGACGGCGGGAAGCAGTTCGAGGCGGCTCAGGCCCCCGCTCTCGCTCCGCTCAGCGGTGGCTTCGCCAGGCACAGCCTCGACGGCTCGCTCACTTCGTTCGCTCATCAGATACAACTTTCAGCTCGTCAGAGGGTGTTGACCCAGTTGGTCAGCAGGGCGGCGCCGGCGTCACCGGACTTCTCGGGGTGGAACTGGGTGGCCCACAGCGGGCCGTTCTCGATGGCCGCGACGAACGGCTGCCCGTGCGTGGCCCAGGTGACCAGCGGCGGGTTGATCCGCGCGCTGTGGGTCTCCAGCTCCCAGCGCCGCACCCCGTAGGAGTGCACGAAGTAGAAGCGGGTCTGCGGGTCGAGGCCGGCGAACATCCGGCTGCCCTCGGGGGCGTCCACGGTGTTCCAGCCCATGTGCGGGACGACCGGGGCCTCCAGCGGTTCTACGGTGCCCGGCCACTCGTCGCAGCCGGCCGTCTCGACGCCGTGCTCGACGCCCTTCTCGAAGAGGATCTGCATGCCCACGCAGATGCCCATGACCGGGCGGCCCCCGGCGAGGCGGCGGTCGATGATCCAGTCCCCGCGGACCGACTTCAGCCCGCGCATGCAGGCCTCGAAGGCGCCGACACCGGGGACGAGCAGGCCGTCCGCGGCCATCGCGGTGTCGTAGTCGGAGCTGACCGTGACGTTCGCCCCGGTCCGCTCCAGGGCGCGCTGCGCGGAGCGGAGGTTGCCGGAGCCGTAGTCGAGGACGACGACGTTCTTGCCCATGTTCAGGTGTCCAGTCTTTCTAGGGCAGGTCTGGCAGGTCGGGCCAGGTCTGACACGTCTGGCAGGTCGGGCGGGGCTACAGGCGCATGACGCCGGCGGCCAGGCACATCCCCGCGCCCAGCCCCAGCACGAGGATGACGCCCTTCGGCAGCTTCTGCTTCCAGAAGGAGATCACTCCGCCGGCCAGGAAGAGGCCGACGAAGATCAGAGCCAACGCGGAATTGCTCACAGCGCACCCTTGGTCGACGGGAGGATGCCGGCCGCGCGCGAGTCGCGCTCGGCGGCGTAGCGCAGCGCCCGGGCCAGCGCCTTGAACTGGCACTCCACGATGTGGTGGGCGTTGCGCCCGTACGGCACGTGGACGTGCAGCGCGATCTGCGCCTGGGCCACGAAGGACTCCAGGATGTGCCGGGTCATCGTGGTGTCGTAGCTGCCGATCATCGGCGCCATGCCCTCGGGCTCGGTGTGCACCAGGTAGGGCCGGCCGGAGAGGTCCACGGTGACCTGGGCGAGCGACTCGTCCAGCGGCACCGTGCAGTTGCCGAAGCGGTAGATGCCGACCTTGTCGCCGAGCGCCTGCTTGAAGGCGGCGCCGAGCGCGAGGGCGGTGTCCTCGATGGTGTGGTGGGTGTCGATGTGCAGGTCGCCGTCGGTCTTGACGGTGAGGTCGAACAGGCCGTGCCGGCCGAGCTGGTCGAGCATGTGGTCGTAGAAGCCGACGCCCGTGGAGATGTCGGTCTTGCCGGTGCCGTCGAGGTCTATCTCGACCAGGACGGAGGTCTCCTTGGTGGTGCGCTCGACGCGTCCGATGCGGGACATGGGGGTTACAGCTCCTGACTGGCAGCGCGCGCGGAGCGTGCTCGATCAAGGGTGGGGGTGGGAGACGGGAGGGCGGTGCGGACGGCGTCCAGGAAGGCGTCGTTCTCGGCGGGGGTGCCGGCGGTGACGCGCAGCCACCCGGGCACGCCGTTGTCGCGGACCAGGACGCCCTGGTCGAGGATGGCCTGCCAGACGGCGTGGGTGTCGGCGAAGCGGCCGAACTGGATGAAGTTGGCGTCCGAGTCGGTCACCTCCAGTCCCATCGCCCGCAGCGCGTCGACCAGCCGGTCGCGCTGCTCCTTGAGCCGGCCGACGTACCCGAGCAGGGTGTCGGTGTGCTCCAGGCAGGCCAGCGCGGTGGCCTGGGTGACGGCCGACAGGTGGTACGGCAGGCGGACCAGCTGGACGGCGTCGACGACCGCCCGGTCGGCGGCCAGGTAGCCCAGGCGCAGCCCGGCCGCGCCGAAGGCCTTGGACATGGTGCGGGTGACCACCAGATTGGGGCGGCCCTCGATCAGCGAGAGCAGCGAGGCGCGGTGCGAGAACTCGACGTACGCCTCGTCCACGACGACCAGGCTGGGCCGGGCGGCCTGCGCGGCCTCGTACAGCCGCAGCACGGTGTCGGCTTCGACGGCGGTGCCGGTCGGGTTGTTCGGCGAGCAGATGAAGACCACGTTGGGCCGGTGCTCGGCGATCGCGGCGAGCGCGGCGTCGAGGTCGATGGTGAAGTCGTCGTTGCGCGGGCCGGAGATCCAGGCGGTGCCGGTGCCCCGGGAGATCAGCGCGTGCATCGAGTACGAGGGCTCGAAGCCGAGTGCGCTGCGGCCGGGGCCGCCGAAGGCCTGCAGCAGCTGCTGGAGGACCTCGTTGGAGCCGTTGGCGGCCCACACCTGCTCGCGCACGACCGGGAAGCCGGTGGTCCGCCCGAGGTACGCGGCGAGGCCCTCGCGCAGCTCGACCGCGTCCCGGTCGGGGTAGCGGTTGAGGTTGCGGGCGGCCTCGGCGACGCGCTCGGCGATCCGGGCCACCAGCTCCTCGGGCAGCCGGTACGGGTTCTCGTTGGTGTTCAGCTGGACGGGTACGTCCAACTGCGGTGCGCCGTACGGGGACTGGCCGCGCAGCTCGTCCCGGATCGGAAGATCGTCAATAGCGGTCACGAGCCCGGCACCGTCCAGTCGAATCGGGCCTTGATGGCGTCCCCGTGCCCAGGGAGGTCCTCGGCGTTCGCCAGGGTGACCACGTGCGCGGCGACGTCCGCCAGCGCGTCGCGGTCGTACTCGACCACCTGGACGCCGCGCAGGAAGGTCTGCACCGACAGCCCGGAGGAGTGGCAGGCGCAGCCGCCGGTGGGCAGCACGTGGTTGGAGCCGGCCGCGTAGTCGCCCAGCGAGACCGGGGTCCAGCGGCCGATGAAGATCGCGCCTGCGTTGACGACCCGGGCGGCCACCGCGTGCGGGTCGCGGGTCTGGATCTCCAGGTGCTCGGCCGCGTACGCGTTGACGACGGCGAGGCCCTGGGTGAGGTCGTCGACCAGGATGATGCCGGACTGCTTGCCGCCCAGCGCCTCGGCGACCCGCTCGCTGTGCTTGGTCTTGGCGACCTGCACGGTCAGTTCGGCCTCGACCGCGTCGGCCAGCGCCGGGGAGTCGGTGACCAGCACCGAGCCGGAGGTGGGGCCGTGCTCGGCCTGGCTGATCAGGTCGGCGGCGACGTCGGAGGGCAGCGCGCTGTCGTCGGCGAGGACGGCGATCTCGGTCGGTCCGGCCTCGGAGTCGATGCCGATCCGGCCGGCGAAGTAGCGCTTGGCGGCGGCCACGTAGATGTTGCCCGGGCCGGTGACCATGTTCACCGGCTCGCACTCCTCGGTGCCGAGGGCGAACATCGCGACGGCCTGGGCGCCGCCGACGGAGTAGACCTCGTCGACGCCGAGCAGCGCGCAGGCCGCCAGGATCGTCGGGTGGACGCGGCCGCCGAAGGCCTTCTGCGGCGGGGAGGTGACCGCGATACCCCGGACGCCCGCTTCCTGGGCCGGCACCACGTTCATCACCACGGAGGACGGGTAGACCGCGAGCCCGCCGGGCACGTACAGGCCGACCCGCTCGACCGGCACCCAGCGCTGGGTGACCGTGCCGCCCGGCACCACCTGGGTGGTGTGCCCGGTGCGGCGCTGGTCGGCGTGCACGGCGCGGGCCCGGCGGATCGACTCCTCCAGCGCGGCGCGTACCTGCGGGTCCAGCGTCTCCAGGGCCTCGGTCAGCTGCTCGGCCGGGACCCGGGTGGACTCCAGGCGGACGCCGTCGAAGCGCTCGGTGATCTCGATCAGCGCTGCGACCCCGCGATGGTGGACGTCCTCGGCGATCGGTCGCACCTTCTCCAGGGCGGCCGCGACGTCGAAGTCGGCACGGGGCAGCAGGTCACGCGGGTCGTCGAGCGAGCCGCGGAGGTCGATTCGAGAGATCACGCCACCCAGTGTAAGGAGTGGCCGGAACCGCTGGTCCCGCATTTCAGTCCGTGATACGAAAGGCGAGACGACCGGGGGACGGGGGAAACCATGGTGGAGCGCGCTCCAGAGGGCTGGACCGATACCGAGCGGCAGCTCTGGGAGGCCTACCACCAGGGGGAGATCCTCGACCTCCGCAGTGGCGGAGCCGACACCGACGACCCCTTCGGCGACGCCGTCTGGGACGCCCGGCGCACCGTCCGCGCCGAGGTGCTCGCCCACCTGCTGCTGGTCGGTCCGGAGCCCGCGCCCGGGCGCGTCGCCTCGCTGCGCCTCAGCGGCGCACTGGTCACCGGCGCGCTCAACCTGGCCGGCGCCGCCATCGGCCACTACGTCGAGCTGCACGACTGCCGCTTCGAGCACAAGATCCTCATCTCCGAGGCGGCGGTGTCCACGCTGCGCTTCGTGAACTGCCTGATCCCCCGCCTGGAGGCCTCCCGGCTCTCCACCACCGGCGACCTCCACCTCGCCCGCTGCCGCCTCCCCGACGGCATCCGGCTCACCGACGCCAGGATCGGCACCGACCTGCTGCTCAACCAGGCCGTCGTCGGCGGCGACCGCTACGGCCGTGCCGTCTCCGCCGACGGGATCAGCGTCAACCAGGACTTCGAGGCCGAACGCCTGCACACCCAGGGCGAGTTGAGCATACGAACCGCCCGGATAGGCGGCCGGCTCTCGCTGCGCGGCGCCCAGCTGCACGCCGACCGGCAGCACAACAACACCTGCCTCAACGCCGTCCGGGTCACCGTCGGCCACACCCTCTACCTGACTGGCTCCGCCGACCGCGGCTGGGCGGGCTCCCGCGGCTACTACGGGTCCGGCTACGGCGCGAACCCGCCGCCCGACGGCCCCGTCACCCCCTTCCGCGCCTTCGGCCGGGTCCGGCTGTCCGACAGCCGCTTCGACGGCGCCTGCCTGATCTCCGGCGAATTCCACCTGGAGGGTGACGACGAACTCTCCCTGCGCCGCATCCACACCCCCGAGCTGCGCTTCACCTGCAAGTTCCGCCCCACCGGCACGGTCTCGCTCTCCCGCGCCCGGGTCGGCAACCTGGTCGACATCCCCGAGGCCTGGCCGCTCGGCAAGCACCTGGGCCTGACCGGCTTCGTCTACGAGAACCTGCGCCCGCTGAGGGCCTTCGGCATCCAGGAGCGGATCGAGTGGCTGGAGGGCTCCTCGGTCGAGTTCCAGCCGGAGTCCTACGAGCAGCTGGCCGCCGCCCTGCGCCGGGACGGGGCCGACGACGACGCCCGCGAGGTGCTGTACGCCAAGCAGCGCCGGCGCCGCCGGACCCTGCCGCTGCCCGCCCGGGTCTGGGGCGCCGTCCAGGACGCCACCGTCGGCTACGGCTACCGCCCCGGCCGGGCGGGCCTGTGGCTGCTGCTCGCCTGGGTCCTCGGCAGCCTCTGGTTCGCCACCCACCCGCTGGAGCCGCTCAAGGCCGACGAACGGCCGCACTGGAACCCGGTGCTCTACACCCTCAACCAGCTGCTGCCGATCGTCGATCTCAACCAGGGCGGCTGGAACCCGGGCGGCCTCGCCCAGTGGATCTCCGCCGCACTCGTGGTCATCGGCTGGCTGCTCGCCTCCACCGTCGTCGCGGGCGCCACCCGGATGCTTCAGCGCGGGTGAGCCCTCAACCGCGCGACAAGGCCCCCGTCCGGGGAACTACGCTGTCCGCCGTGACAGAACGGCTTCCGCTCTTCCCGCTGAACACCGTGCTCTACCCGGGCCTGGTGCTGCCCCTGAACGTCTTCGAGGAGCGCTACCGCCGTCTCGTCGCCGACCTGCTCGAACAGCCCGAGGACGCCCCCCGGCGCTTCGGCGTGCTCGCGATCAAGGACGGCCGCGAGGTCGCCCCGGTCCGGCCCGAGGAAGGCCCGGCCGGACCGCTCGACGGCCTCGGCACGTTCACCGGGGACCCGCTCGAGGCGGTCTTCCCGGTCGGCTGCGTCGCCGACGTCGCCTCCGCCGAGCACCAGCCCGACGGCCGCTACGAGCTCCTGGTCACCGGCACCACCCGGTTCCGGCTCCGCTCGGTGGACGTCTCCGGTCCGTACCTGACCGGCGAGATCGAGCCGATCGAGGAACGCCCCGGCGAGGGCTCCGGCGCGCTGGCCGCCGAGGTCGAGCGGGCCTTCCGGGTCTACCAGAAGCGCCTCGCCGGCGCCCGCGAGGCCAGCACCGTCGGCCGCCAGGACCTCCCCGACGACCCGCAGGTGCTCTCCTACCTGGTCGCCGCCGCCTCGGTGTTCGAGACCCCGGTCAAGCAGCAGCTGCTCGCCTGCCCGGACACCGCCCAGCGCCTGCGCACCGAACTCGACCTGCTGCGCCGCGAGACCGCCGTCCTCACCTGGCTGCCCTCGCTGCCCGCCGTCGACCTCACCCGCCAGTCCTTCAGCCCCAACTGACCCAGAAACCAGGAACCCAGGAGCCCAGGACCCCTCGCATGGCCAAGAAGACCAAGAAGGGCGGCCAGGGCACCCCGGCCACCGTCGCCCTGGAATCCGCCGCCGTCCCGTTCACCGTGCACGCCTACGACCACGACCCCGCCGCCGCCTCCTACGGCGGTGAGGCGGCGGAGGTCCTCGGTGTGGCCGCCGAGCGCGTCTTCAAGACCCTGGTGGCCGACGTGGACGGCACCCTCACCGTCGGCGTGGTCCCCGTCGCCGGCCAGCTCGACCTCAAGGCCCTGGCCTCGGCCGTCGGCGGCAAGCGCGCCACCATGGCCGACCCCGCGGCCGCCGAACGCAGCAGCGGCTACGTCCTCGGCGGCATCTCCCCGCTGGGCCAGCGCCGCCCCCTGCGCACCGTCGTCGACGCCAGCGCCCTCACCCACCCCACCGTCTACGTCTCGGCGGGCCGCCGGGGCCTGGAAGTGGAACTCGCCCCCGCCGACCTCATCGCCCTCACCCGGGCCCACACCGCCCCCATCGCCCGCTGAACCCGCTGAACCCGCTGAGCCCGCGCCCACCGGGCCCCCACCGGAAACGCCGCAGGGCGGAAGGCCGCGGCCCGGTCCCCGGACCACCGACTTTCCGCCCTGCCACCACACCGCGAACCGCGAACCTCGGACCGCCGAACCTCAGCCCCGGTCCTCCGGCCCCACCGGAAGCGTGGGCGGAGCCGCCGGGGGAGCGACCGGCGCCCCCCAGTACGGCGGCGGGTCCTCCTCCCGCTTGCCGAACGCCGCCGACAGCGCGAGCAGCACCACCATCGCCGTCATCGGCCACACCAGCAGCGCGCCCATCGCCCCCAGGTCGATGTTCGCGTCGAAGTGCCCGCCGTTCCCGACCCGCCGGGCCTCGCCGATCAGGTCCTTGGTCGGCCCGAGCCACCGGCCGATCCGCCAGGCCCCCAGGGCCCCGAGCAGTCCGCCGACGGTCAGCCCCAGCGCGACCGCGATGCCGCCGCCGCGTCGCCGGGTGACCAGGAAGGCGCCGAGTGCGGTCAGGATGCCGGCGCCCAGGGCGATGATCACGAACACCGCGTCGGCCCCGGCCCGCTGCTCGCCCTCGGGGTCCACATAGAGGATCCGGTCGCCGTCCACGACCAGCGGCACCTTCGGTGCCAGCCAGGCCCACAGGGCGGCCATCACCAGCCCGGCCACCAGGCAGGCGACGACGACCCCCGCCCAGACCCGTACCTCCGGCAGCAGCCGCTGCACCAGCGAAGGCCCGTGAGCGTCGGACGCGACGGGCGCAAGCCCCTGCGGGGGCGCGTACGGGTCGGGCACGGCGTCGGGCACGGCGTCGGGCACGGCGTCGGGCACGGCGTCTTCCGGCGCCGCCTGCACATCGGTGTGGGCGGGATCCGGAGGTGTGTTCGGTACGGTCACAGGCCCCATCGTTTCACGCCGCCCCTCGGAACGACCCCACCACCCGTTCGGCCCTTACCGCGCGACGGCCCGCCGGTACGCCCACGTGGCCACGCCCAGCGACACCACGCCCACCCCGGCGCACACCCCCAGGTCCGCGAGCACCATCGCCCAGTCCGGGTCGGGTGTGAAGGTCCGCGCGAAGGCCTCCACCCCGTACGTGGACGGCAGCAGGTCCCGCAGCCACAGCACCGGCTGCGGCAGGTGGTCGACCGGCAGCACGCCGAGCAGCAGGGCGGCGGACATGCCGAGCTGCCCGAGCATGGTCGCGATCTCCTGCCGGGGCGCGAGCAGCCCGCAGGCCGCACCCAGCCCGGACAGCGCGGCCCCGGCGAGCGGGACGACCGCCAGCAGCACCCACAGCTGTCCGAGCGGCAGTCCGAACATGACCGCCCCGACGGCCGCGGTGGCGACCGTCCCGGGCAGGGTGAAGGAGGCGTACGCGGCGGCCGCCCCGAGCACCACCGAGGCCGCCGGCACCGGCAGCGTCGCGTAGTGGTCGAGGCCGCCGGTGGCCCGCAGCTTCCCGAAGTACTGGGCGAGCAGGTTCAGCGCGACGAACGCCACCACCAGCACGCTCGACCCGGCGACCACCGACCGTGCCGCCGAGGACTGCCCGGCGTCCACGACGCCGCGCATCATCACCAGGATGCCGACGGACTGGAAGGTGGCGACGAACAGCAGCGGGATCCGCGCGACCCGCGCCCGGGCGAGCTGCGCCCGGTACACGGCGGCGAGGGCCGGCAGCAGCCGGGCCGCGGGGGCGAGCGGGGCGGGTCCGGCCGAGGTCCGGTCGGTTCGCGGTGGCGCCGAGAGCAGGGTCACTTGGCCAGTCCTCCGTGGCGGCCGCCCAGCTTGAGGTAGGCGTCCTCGAGGCTCGGGGTGGCGAGGGTGAAGTCGTCGAGCGCGGCGAAGGCCGGGCCGGTGGTGACGGCGGCGACCAGTTCGCGGGCCTGGTCGGGGGTGGTGCGGACGGTCCAGCGGCGCCCGGTGCACTCGGCGCGTTCGCGCAGCGCGGCGACGGCGGGCACACCGATGGGTGCCTCGTCGCGCCAGACCAGGTCGAGCCGGACGTCGCCGTCCACGAGCGCCTTGAGCCCGCCGGGCGTGTCGCAGGCGATCACCCGGCCCTCGTCCACCACGGCGACCCGGTCGAGCACGGTCTCCGCCTCGATCACGTTGTGGGTGACCAGCAGCACGGTCGTGCCGTGTTCGGCACGCCGCCGGTCGACGGCGCTCCACACGGCCCGCCGGGCGACGGGGTCCATGCCGGTGGTCGGTTCGTCGAGGACGAGCAACGGCCGGTCCCCGACCAGGGTGGCCGCGAAGCAGGCGAGCCGCCGCTGCCCGCCGGACAGCTTGGCGAGCGGGCGGGCGGCGATGGCCGTCAGCCCGAGTTCGTCCAGGACGTCGGCGGCCGTGCTCCGGGCCTGCGCCCGGCCGAGCCCGCGCAGCCGCCCGGTCGTCTCGGCGGCGAGGGCGACCGTCAGCTCGTCCAGCGCGGTGGATTCCTGCCCGAGGTACCCGAGCAGCCGGGCGGCCCGCTCGGGGTGTCGCACGATGTCGTGGCCGAGGAGTTCGACCGTGCCGGAGTCGGGGCGCAGCAGTCCGGTGAGCTGGCGGACCAGCGTCGACTTCCCGGCGCCGTTGGGCCCGAGCAGCCCGAAGATCTCGCCTTGCCGGACGGTGAGGCTGATGCCGTCGTTGGCCCGGATCTCGGTGGCGGCCGCGCCGCGTCCGGTGCGGTAGGTCCTGACCAGGTCGCGCACGGCGATGCACGGCGGGGTTTCGTCGGGGGCTCTCCCGGCCGTCTCACTCACGACCGAAGACTCTACGCGCTCATACGGGCGAACCGGACAAGGGGGCCTGTTCGCCGGGAACGGCGGGTGTCACACCGCGCATCCGGTGCGCCTCAGCCGGCTCAGCCGCCGACGGCCGCCGACGACCGTCGACCCGGTCGTCATCGACTCAGTCGTCGACGACCATCGACCCGCCCGGCACCCGTGCGGCCAGTTCCTTCCAGAACCCGGCCCGGATGGCGTAGCGGTCGTGCTCGTCGATCTGGTCGTCCTTGTGCGCGAGCAGCCCGAAGCGGGCGGCGTAGCGGAGCAGTTCGCCGTCGACGCGGTGGGGGATGCGCGGGTAGTCGGGCCACAGCACGGTGAGCCGTTCGGAGTCGCCGATCCGGTCGCTCCAGCGGCGGGCGAAGACCTGCCCGACTTCGTGGGCGTCGCCGCCGATGGTGGTGATGTCCTCCTCGCGGTCGGCCCACCGCTGTTCGGAGGTGGTGAGCTGGGCGAGGGTGGGCAGGCTGTCGCCGGCGGTGACGGCGGGTTCCGGGGCGGGCCGGTCGACCCAGCCGCGGTCGGAGGACCACCGCAGCACCGGTCCGGCCTGCGCGACGGCGCCGTGCCCGTTCGTACCGTGGCCGTTCAGGCCGTGCCCGTTCGCGCCGTGCCCGTTGACGCCGGCCCCGACCGTCCCGGCCCCGACCGCCCCGTGCCCGTTCGCCACCGGGGTGATCGGTGTGACGGAGGAGGCGCGTCCGGCCAGGTCCTTCGGCGTGGGGACGACCTTGAGCGCGGTGGCCGCGGACTGCGGCCGCCCGTTGGCGGCGGAGGCAGCGCCCTCCTCGGCGACGGCCGCCGGACGGACCGCCGCCGGCGCCACGCCCGGCACGACGCTGGGCAGCGCGGCCGGCGGGGCGGCGAGGATCTTGGTGATCTCCTGCCGTGCCCCGGGCGCCGGGAAGAGGTTGGAGTTGTCCCGCAGCGAGAACGACCCCTCGATCCACTCCCGGTCCAGCACCCGCCGCTCGTCCGCTTCGCCGACCAGGTCCTCGGACTGGTTGAAGTCGCCGTCGGCGGCCTGCAGGGCCCACAGGTGGACGGCGACGCCGTGCTCCTTGGCGGTCATCATGCCGGGCAGCAGGTCACCGTCCCCGGTGATCAGTACGACGTCGGCGCAGGCCCGGTTGCGGGCGAGTTCGGAGAGTTCGGCGTGCATGGCGGCGTCCACGCCCTTCTGCACCCAGCGCCCCTCGGCCCGGGTGAGCGCTCCGAGCCGTACGGTGACCCGGGGCAGGACGCGCAGCCGCCGGTGCTCGGGCATCGGGCGCCGGTCGGGCGCGGCGTCGAACCAGTAGATGCGCAGTAGCGGCAGCCCGGTCTCGGCCTCGGCGCGCTCGCGCAGCGCGGTGATGAGGGCCGTGTGGTTCACGGTGACTTTGGACCGGGACGGATCCCCCGCGAGCAGGCTGGCGGCGGCGCCCAGCAGATATCCGGCGTCCACCAGGACGACACAGCGGTCCATCGCGCACCTCTTTTCGCTCGCCCTCGGAATCAGTCGGGTGGGGCGTTCGGGGGGCGGGCGGTCCGCCCTCCGTCGGGGCGTGCCGAGGTGAGGGGCCCCCGTCGTCGCCCGATCGTTGGGTCACCTTTTACCCGGGGTTCGCCTGCCGAACCTTGCCGGATGTCCCGGTACCGCAACAGCCGCCCCAACGGCACGCAAAGAAACGCGAAGGCGGGCCCCGTTCAACGACGGAGCCCGCCCGAGGTCACGCGGCGGCGTACGGGCCCATGGGCCCTGGGCTTGGCGATCCCCCCTGGTCATGGCCGGCCCCGGGCTTGGCGAGCCCCGGCGCTCAGCCCTTGAGCTCGGCGGCGACCAGCTCGGCCAGCTGGACGGCGTTGAGCGCGGCGCCCTTGCGCAGGTTGTCGTTGGAGATGAACAGCGACAGCCCGTTGTCCACGGTCTCGTCCGCCCGGATGCGCCCGACGTAGCTCGGGTCCTTGCCCGCGGCCTGCAGCGGGGTGGGGATGTCGGACAGCTCGACGCCGGGGGCGGCGGCGAGCAGCTCGGCGGCGCGCTCGGGGCTGATCGGGCGCTCGAAGCGGGCGTTGATCTGCAGCGAGTGGCCGGAGAAGACCGGGACGCGCACGCAGGTGCCGGCGACCTTCAGCTCCGGGATGCCGAGGATCTTGCGGCTCTCGTGGCGGAGCTTCTGCTCCTCGTCGGTCTCGTTGGAGCCGTCGTCGACGATGGAGCCGGCCAGCGGCAGCACGTTGAAGGCGATCGGGCGCTTGTAGACCTTGGGCTCGGGGAACTCGACCGCGGCGCCGTCGTGGGCGAGCGCGGCGGCACCGTCGATGACCTTGGCGGCCTGGTCCTGCAGCTCGGCGACGCCGGCGACGCCGCTGCCGGAGACGGCCTGGTAGGTGGAGACGATCAGCGCGGCCAGGCCGGCCTCCGCGTGCAGCGGGCGCAGCACGGGCATGGCGGCCATGGTGGTGCAGTTCGGGTTGGCGATGATGCCCTTGGGGCGGTCCGCGATGGCCTCGGGGTTGACCTCGGAGACGACCAGCGGGACCTCGGGGTCGCGGCGCCAGGCGGAGGAGTTGTCGATGACGACGGCACCGGCCGCGGCGACCTTCGGGGCGAGGGCCTTGGAGGTAGAACCGCCGGCGGAGAAGATCACGATGTCGAGGCCCGTGTAGTCGGCCGTGGCCGCGTCCTCGACGGTGACCTCGGCGCCCTGCCACGGCAGCGTGCGCCCGGCCGAGCGGGCCGAGGCGAACAGCCGCAGCTGCTCCACCGGGAAGTTCCGGTCCGCCAGGATCTCGCGGACCACGCTGCCGACCTGGCCGGTGGCACCGACAATGCCGATCTTCATTCCGACTACTCCTCTGAATGGTGCTGTTCACAGCCGCACTCTGCCCATCATGCCTTGTCACGCGGGCCGGGCGACCTGCCATTTCACTGGTTGAGAGGCTTCCCGGACGGGATTCCGGACGGACCCTAGTGGTCCAGACCATTCGCCAGCGCCAACGCGGCCTCCACCTCGGCCCGGTCGGCCGGCAGCAGCGGCAGCCGTACGTCCGGGGTCGGGATCCGCCCCTGGGCGTGCAGCACGCCCTTGGTGACCGTCGGGTTCGGCGCCGTGAACGCGGCCAGCGCCAGCCCGGTCAGCCGGTGCCCGAGCGCCCGCGCCCGCTCGACGTCCCCCGCCTGCCAGGCCTGCGCCAGCTCCACGAACCGGCCGGTCGCCAGGTGCGCGGCGGCGAGGATGCCCCCGGCCGCGCCGAGCGCCAGCATCGGCGGCAGGAAGGCGTCCTCCCCGGTGAGGAACGCGAACCCCTCGGGGGTGTCGGCGAGCAGCTCCGCCGCCGTCTGGTCCAGCCCGCCGGTCGCGTACTTGACGCCCACCACGCCCTCGATCGCGGCGAGTTCGCGCAGCGCGGCGGTGGAGAGCTGCTGCCCGGTGCGGTACGGGATCTGGTAGACGAGCAGCGGCAGCGGGCTGCCGGCGGCCAGCGCCCGGAAGTGCGCGACCGTCCCCGCCTCGCCGGGCCGCACGAACGCCGGGACGGTGACCAGCGCGGCCGCGGCACTCGGCACCCGCGCACCGAGCGCGGCCAGCGACTCGCCGACGGCCCGGGTGTCCCCACCGTGCGCGCCGACGATCAGCTGCGCCCCGCGCGCGGCGCAGGCGGCTGCGGCGACGTCCACCACCGCGTCCCGCTCCTCGGCGCTCAGCGCGGCCGGCTCGCCGGTGGTGCCGAGCGCGCACAGGCCGGCCGCACCGGCGTCGAGCAGCCCGTGTGCGAGCTTCTCCAGCGCGTCCAGCGCGACGGTGCCGTCGGCGGCGAAGGGGGTGATCAGGGGGACGTAGATGCCCTTGAGTTCCATGCCCACGATCCTGCGGCCCGCCGATCACCCAGGTCCAGTTCACATTTCCGACGCTTCTCGTAAGCTGAGCCGATGCTCGACTAGGCTGAGCCGATGCTCGACGTCCGACGCCTGCGCCTGCTGCGCGAACTCGCCCACCTCGGCACCATCGCGGCCGTCGCCGAGGCGCTCTCCTTCAGCCCGTCGGCGGTCTCCCAGCAGCTGTCCGTCCTGGAGAAGGAGGCGGGTGTCCCGCTGCTGGAGCGCACCGGCCGGCGGGTCACCCTCACCCCGGCCGGACGCAACCTGGCCCGGCATGCCGAATCGGTGCTCGCCCTCCTGGAGCAGGCGGGCGCCGAACTCGCCCACGCCAAGCGGGGATTGGCCGGTCCGCTGCGGATCGGCACCTACCCGTCGGCGGCCCGCGCGATCATCCCGGCGGTGCTCGGCGAACTGGCCGCCTGGCACCCCGGACTGGAGCCGATGGTCACCGAGGTCGACCCGGCGGCCGTCGGCGCGGCCCTGCGCGCGGGCGAACTGGACGTGGCCCTGGTCCACGAGTACGACCTCGTCCCCACCGACCCCGAACCCGGCCTCGCCACGACCCGCCCGGTCTTCACCGAACCCATGTACCTGGCCGCCCGCACCCCGGGCACCATCGCCGAACAGCGCGGCGCGCCGTGGATCATGTCCTCACCCGGCACCCTCTGCCACACCATGGCCGTCCGCGCCTGCGAGTCGGCCGGCTTCGCACCCCGGATCCGCCACCAGATCGACGACTTCACCACCGTGCTCGCGCTGGTCGCCGCCGGTCAGGGCGTGGCCCTCGTCCCCCACCTCGGCACCGCCCAGCCCCCGCCCGGCGTCGTCCTCACCCGTCTCCCCATGTACCGCCGCACCCGCGCCGCCTTCCGCGCCGGCGCCGGCTCCCACCCGGCCGTCTCCGCCTTCGTCTCCGCCCTCCACACCGCGGTACCCCCGGGCCTCGGCAGCGGTTCCTGAAAACCCCTGCCCCTCTCCCCCGACTCCCCCGACGGAAGTTCCCCGCGCCCGAAAGGGTCGCGGGGAACCGGGCGAGGCGAATGGCCGCTACCCGCGCTCAGGCGTCAACCGCCCGTAGCGCACGCAGACTTCTCACACCGCCAGACAGCTGGGCCCGAGCAGCTGCTTCAGGTCCCCGAACAGCGCCGGGTCCGACTTCACCCGGTGCCGGTCGAGCCGCAGCACCGTGGTCTTGGTGCGGCTCTCCAGCCGTACCCGGACCTCGGTCGTGCCCTTGTGGTGGGTCAGCACCTCGCTGAGCCGGGCGACCAGCGGCGGCGTGATCTTCCCGCTGGGGATGTTGATGGTGATCGGCGCGTCGGCGTGCGCGTTCGACAGGTCGGGGACGGACAGCTCCATGCCCATCAGCCGCGGCACGTCCTCCCGCTTGTCGAGCTTGCCGCGCACGAACACCACGGCGTCCTCGACCAGTTGGGAGGAGACCAGCTGGTAGCTCGCCGGGAAGAACATGCAGTCGATGGAGCCTGCCAGGTCTTCGACGGTCGCGATGGCCCAGGCGTTGCCCTGCTTGGTCATCTTGCGCTGCAGGCCCGAGATGATGCCGCCGATGGTGACGATCGTCCCGTCCGGCCGTTCGGCGAGGTCGGCGACCGCGCAGTCCGCCTTGTCGGAGAGGACGTGCTCGATGCCGTGCAGCGGGTGCGAGGAGACGTACAGGCCGAGCATCTCGCGTTCCTGGGCGAGCAGGAAGGACTTCTCCCACTCCTCCTCGGAGAAGACGACGTCGAGTCCGAAGCTCGGCTCGTCGTCGGTGGCGTCGCCGCCGAAGAGGTCGAACTGCCCCTCGGCCTCCTTGCGCTTCACCCCGACGACGTTGTCGATCATCGGCTCGAACTGGGCGCTGAGGCCCTTGCGGGTGTGCCCGAGCGAGTCGAAGGCGCCGGCCTTGATGAGCGATTCGACGGTCCGCTTGTTGCAGACCACCGACTCCACCTTGTCCAGGAAGTCGGGGAAGGAGGAGAACTTCCCCTTGGTCTTCCTGGTCCGGATCATCGACTCGACGACCGGCCCGCCGACGTTGCGGATGGCGGTGAGGCCGAACCGGACGAGGGTGTCACCGTGCGGGGTGAAGTCCGAGTCCGACTCGTTGACGTCCGGCGGGAGCACCTGGATGCCCATCTTGCGGCACTCGTTGAGGTAGACCGCGGACTTGTCCTTGTCGTCCTTGACGGACGTGAGCAGGCCGGACATGTACTCGGCCGGGTAGTTGGCCTTGAGGTAGGCCGTCCAGTACGAGACCAGCCCGTAGCCCGCGGTGTGCGCTTTGTTGAACGCGTAGCCGGAGAAGGGGACGAGGACGTCCCACACGGCCTGGATGGCCGCGTCGGAGTAGCCGCGCTCGCGGCAGCCCTTCTGGAAGGGGACGAACTCCGCTTCCAGGATCTCCTTCTTCTTCTTGCCCATGGCGCGGCGCAGCAGGTCCGCCTGGCCGAGCGAGTAGCCGGCGAGGATCTGCGCGGCCTTCTGCACCTGCTCCTGGTAGACGATCAGGCCGTACGTCGGCCGGAGCACCTCCTCCAGGGGCTTCTCCAGCTCCGGGTGGATCGGGGTGATCTCCTGCTGGCCGTTCTTGCGCAGCGCGTAGTTGGTGTGGGAGTTGACGCCCATCGGGCCCGGGCGGTACAGCGCCAGGACCGCGGAGATGTCCTCGAAGTTGTCGGGCTTCATCAGGCGCAGCAGCGAGCGCATGGGGCCGCCGTCGAGCTGGAAGACGCCGAGGGTGTCGCCGCGGGCGAGGAGTTCGTAGGTCGGCTTGTCGTCGAGCGGCAGCTTGAGCAGCTCGATCTTCTCGCCCTTGTTGCGCTCGATCGCCTTGACGGCGTCGTCCATGATCGTCAGGTTGCGCAGGCCGAGGAAGTCCATCTTGAGGAGGCCGAGGCCTTCACAGGTGGGGTAGTCGAACTGCGTGATGGTGACGCCGTCGGTGTGCCGGGTCCAGACCGGGATGTGGTCGGTGAGCGGCTCGGCGGACATGATGACGCCGGCGGCGTGCACGCCGGGCTGGCGGATCAGGCCCTCGATGCCGCGCGCGGTGTCGATGACCTTCTTGACGTCCGGGTCGCTCTCGTAGAGCCCGCGGATCTCGCCGGCCTCGCCGTAGCGCGGGTGGCTGCTGTCCGTGATGCCGGAGAGCGGGATGCCCTTGCCCATGACGTCCGGCGGCATCGCCTTGGTGATGCGGTCGCCCATCGCGTAGGGGTAGCCGAGGACTCGCGAGGAGTCCTTGATGGCGGCCTTCGCCTTGATGGTGCCGTACGTGACGATCATGGCGACCTTGTCGGATCCCCACTTCTCGGTCACGTAGCGGATCACGTCGCCGCGCCGGCGCTCGTCGAAGTCGATGTCGACATCGGGCATGGAGATGCGCTCGGGGTTGAGGAAGCGCTCGAAGATCAGGCCGTGCGGGATGGGGTCGAGGTCGGTGATGCCCATCGCGTACGCGACCAGCGAGCCGGCCGCCGAGCCACGGCCGGGGCCCACCGCGATGCCCTGGCTCTTGGCCCACATGATGAAGTCGGCGACGACGAGGAAGTACGCCGGGAACCCCATCTGGATGATGGTGTCCATCTCGTACTCGGCGAGCTTCTTGTGCTCCTCGTCGTACCCGCCCGGGAAGCGCCAGTCCATGCCCTCCCAGACCTTGGACTTGAAGAAGTCCGCCTCGGACTCGAAGCCCTCCGGGATGGGGAAGCGGGGCATGAGGTTCTTGAACTTGAACATGCCCTCGGTGTCGACGCGGGAGGCGACGAGGAGCTGGCTGTTGCGGCAGCCCTCCTGCCAGGCGTCCGAGGAGTCCAGCGCGTACATCTCGGCGGCGGACTTGATGTAGTAGCCGGTGCCGTCGAAGCGGAAGCGGTCCGGGTCGGAGAGGTTCTTGCCGGTCTGGACGCAGAGCAGCAGGTCGTGCGCGCCGGCGTCGGCCTCGGTGGTGTAGTGCGAGTCGTTGGTGACGACCGGGGGGATGTCCAGCTTCTTGCTGATCTCCAGCAGCCCGTCGCGGACCCGCTTCTCGATGTCGAGGCCGTGGTCCATCAGCTCCAGGAAGTAGTTCTCCTTGCCGAAGATGTCCTGGTAGTCGGCGGCGGACTTCACGGCCTCGTCGAACTGGCCGAGCCGCAGGCGGGTCTGCACCTCGCCGGACGGGCAGCCGGTGGTGGCCATCAGGCCGCCGGACAGCTCGGAGATCAGCTCCTTGTCCATCCGGGGCCACTTCACCAGCCAGCCCTCGGCGTAGGAGCGCGAGGTCAGCTTGAAGAGGTTGTGCAGGCCCTCCTTGTTCCGGGCCCAGATCGTCTTGTGGGTGTACGCGCCGGACGCGGAGACGTCGTCGCGCTTCTGGTGCGGCTGGCCCCACAGGATGCGCTTGGTGTTGGAACGGGACTCGGGGGCGACGTACGCCTCGATGCCGATGACGGGGGTGATGCCCGCGTCGGTGGCCTGCCGGTGGAACTCGGCGGCGCCGTACATGTTGCCGTGGTCGGTCATCGCGACATGGGTCTGGCCCAGGCGCTCGACCTCCTTGAACATCTGCTTCAGCCGGGCGGCACCGTCCAGCATCGAGTACTCGGTGTGGACGTGCAGATGCGCGAACGGCTGGTCGCTCAAGGCGGGGCCTCCGGGGCTCGTGCTGGTCTGGTGGGCCGGCGAACGTGCAGGTCACAGGGGATGCCCTGGAAATGGATGTGGCCCGGAGCGCCTCGCGGGGCCCGGACCATCACTCACACGTTCACGCGTCTACTCTAGCCTCCCTTCGAACGCTTCCTCGCTCTGCGGGAGGGGCCCCGAGGTCAGCCCGGCGAGTCGCACTGCGGCGGCATTTCTGACCTCCGGCTCCTCCATCGGATCGTCCCGGAGGTACGCGAGGCGGGCCGTCACAGCGGGCCGTTCCGGAGCGTGCTCGACCGCCCACAGCCGGGCATCGGACTGGCAGTCCCAGAGCGACTCGACGTACCCGCCGTCCAGTCCGGCGGGGTCGATCGCGGCCAGCGCCCTGAGGTAGCCGGGCCGCTCGTACGAGTGCGGGGTCCAGAGCCAGAACCGGCGCAGCAGCGATGTCGCGTCGGCAGCCTTCGGACCGAACCGGGCCAGGCCCCGGGCGGTGTGCATCGGGCCGCACCAGACCTGTTCCACCCAGTCCCGCTCCAGAGCGGCGAGCAAGGTCGGAACGTCCTGTTCCTCGATGTGCCGGGCCAGCACCTCATGCCCGAGCCGCGCCAGCCAGGGCATCCCGGAGGTGACCCAGCCCCGCGCGGCCGGCCTGGCCGGCGGGCCGAGCTTCCGGACCGCCCGGCGCAGCAACGCCGGGTACCGGCCGTCTGCCGTCCCGAGCAGCGGCACCAGCGGGACCAGGCCGGGCTCCGGCTCACGGCGGATGAGCCGGCCCAGCGCGCCCGCCTTCCGCAGGAACGACTCACCCGGGTCGGCGAGCAGCTCCAGCAGCTCCGAGGAGGTCATCTCCGCCGGCTCCGCCATCTGCTCCCGCGCTTCGGCCGGGCGCTCCCGCTTCGGGGCAGCCGGCTCCCAGCGGTGCCACGGCAACGCCCACGGCTGCGGGTCGTCCTGGCCCTCTTCCAGGCGTGCCCGCGCCACGTCCTCGAGGTCGTCCCACCACGCCACCGGCCAACGGCCGGCCACCGACTCCAGGACGTCCACCCAGTGCTCGCCGTCCCGGACGTACGCCCGCAGCGCCTCCCGGGCCTCCTCCGAGCCGCCGAGTGCCAGCCGCTCCAGCACCTGGGTGGCCCGCGCGCAGGCGTACGCGTCCCCGGCCAGGAGTTCGATAATTGGTCCGAGCGGCAGCTCCAGGTCCCGGACCAGTCGGGCCAGGTAGAGCGCCCGGTCGTCGATCTGCCGGTGCCAGCGCCACTCCCAACGGATGCAGCCGTACACGAGGTCGGCGGCCGAAGCCGGGTCCTCGGCAGCGATCAGCGCACCCTGCCCCCGGCCGCGCTGCAGGAGGCCCGGGAGGGTGGTCGGCGGCGCGTAGCGGTCGTCTCTCTGCTCTGACATGGGGTTCATCGTGCCGCAGCCCCCGGCGCACGGGCGGCGGGGGCTGGCGGGGGGTGGCGGGGGTTGGCAGGGATGGCCGGTCAGGCGTCCTCGTCGGGCGGGGTCGCGCGGAGGGCGGTGACGACGCCCAGGGCGACGGTCGCGAAGGTGAGGGCGAGGAGGACGGCGAACGCCGTCCCGATCAGGAATCGCACGGGGTCTCGCGTTCGGCGTCGAGGAGCAGCATGAGGAGGTTGAGCAAGGTCGACGCGGGCGCGGTGTTGAAGCAGACGAGGACGCGGCCCTCGATGGTCTTGTCCGTGCAGGCCGACGGCCAGATCAGGCCGAACTTCCTACCACGCTCCTGGACTTCGGCCAGCAGGGTGCGGATGTGGTCGTCCGTGTAGTGCCGGATCCGGGGATCGGTCGGCTTCATGGGGTGGCGCCTCACGCGGCACCGTCCAGCTCGAACCAGACCGACTTGCCACGCTCCTGGGGGTCGACGCCCCACCGGTGCGTGAGGCCGGCGACCAGCTGGAGGCCCCGACCGGATTCGGCGAACAGGCCCGGCGCCTGCGGGGAGGGCGGGATCGGGCTCTCGTCCGTGACGGAGACGCGGAGGGTCTGGTTCGCGGAGATGATCTGGACGATCGGCGCGGGCGTGGCCCCGTGCCGCCAGGCGTTGACCAGGAGCTCAACGAGCGCGAGCTGCGCGTCGAAGATGATCGACGACTCCCACCCGACGCGCTGCATGGTGTCGCGCAGGGACTGACGGGCGATGGCGATCAAGGGCGTGTTGAGGTGACGCATGGGACTTCTCCCGAGGCGTGAGTGAGGGAAGAACCGGCGGAACACATGTCGCCGTGAGCAAGGCCAGGTGAAAGGACATGGCTGCTCTGCGGTGCTTGCTAGCAGGCGTTACTGACGATCCGTCGGATCGATGTGACACCGACCATAGCGCAGCTGAGTATCCAATTTTCCACTCTTTGCGGAAGTTCCCCCTACGGTGGTAACCGGTGGACCGATGCTCGACGCGCGCGGCAGACTGGCCGCACTGACCTTCGGAAGGGACCTATGCCTCCACGCTCCAACCCAACACTCCGCCAGCGCAGGATTGGCACCGAGCTCCGGAGGATGCGCGAACGGGCCGGCTACGGCGGTTCAGAACTCGGGCGCGCTGTGGGAATGAGTCCCGCCCAGGTCACCCAGATGGAATCCGGGCGGATCGGCATCAGCACCGACCGTCTCCGCACCATCGCCGCCGCATGCAACTGCGCCAATCTCCCGCTGATCGACGCCCTCGCCGAGATGATCACCGAGCGCGGAAGAGGCTGGTGGGAGGAGTACCGCGAGGTCCTGACTGCAGACTTCCTCGAAGTCGCAGAGATCGAGAGCTACGCACCGATGCTCTCCACCTGCACGACCACCTACATCCCAGGCCTGTTGCAGACCGGCATGTACGCCTCCGCTGTCTTCACTCGGGTCTATCCCCCATTGTCTCGCGCAGAGATCGACGTCCGTACCGCGTTCCGGATCCAGCGGCAGCAGATAGTCCGGTCAGGCAAGACGCCACTCCAAGCGTTCATCCACGAAGCCGCACTGCGAATGCAGTTCGGCGGCCCCAAAGTGCTTGCCGAGCAGCTCGATGCACTCATCGAAGACTCCGAGCACCCCGGGATCTCAATCCGTGTAGTGCCCTTCGCCGTCGCCACTTTCCCAGGTGCTTCCGAGAACCTCACGTTCGCCACGGGCCCAGTCCCCGAGTTGGACACCGTCCAGATGGATGTCGCCCGGGGCGTCCTGTTCTTCGACTCCCCAGCAGACCTGGCCATGCATCGGACCATCTTCGACCGCATGGACGCCCTGGCACTCTCTAACGAGAGGTCACGGGATCTCATCCGATCAGTCAAGAAGGAAGCGGAAGACAGCTATGCCTGAGTCGAAGTGGCAGAAGTCCAGCTACAGCGGCGCGACCAACGAGTGTGTCGAGGTCCGCACAGCCAACGGGGCGGTCGAACTCCGCGAGTCCGACGAGGGCCACACCATCATCCACACCACCCCCGCCACCCTCGCCGCCCTCCTCCACGGCATCAAGGCCGGCGAATTCGACCACCACGCCTGACACCTCACGCCCCTCCCGGGGGGGGGGGGGGGGGGGCCCCCCCCCCCCCCCGCCCCCCCCCCCCCCCCCCCCCCCCCCCCCCCCCCCCCCCCCCCCCCCCCCCCCCCCCCGACCAATAGGAACCCCCCG
>NZ_JBITFB010000004.1:27683-246366 GCF_044455625.1 Kitasatospora sp. NPDC051164
CACCCCGACATCCAGCCCGCTCTAAACCCCCCCCCCCCCACCAACCCCCCCCCCCGCCGCCGCTCACCCCCCCCCCCCCCCTATCCCCCCGCGACCACCACCCCTCCGCCACGACCCACCCCGCCCCACCGACCGTGCGGATGCCGTCAGATGAAGATGCCGCCGACCTTCCTGACGCGTGAACCAGCGGTCCCCGAGGTAGCGTCGCGTACGATCCCCGATGATCGTTTACGGGGACACGAGAGTTCACCGGGACCGGGCAGGAGCACCTAGCCGAGTTGGACCTCCAGGTCCATCCGGCCGAGCGGCGCAACCGCGTCGGCTCCCGGACGCGGCGGTCGCCGCCGCACGCCAGGACGGCCGGCGCTGTGTCGTCACCCAGGCCGAGGATGGTTCTCCCGGCGACCGGTTCCTGCCGGCCCGGGGCTTCCGCCGGGTCCTGACGCTGACCTTCACCCGGCTGCCGCTGGCCGAGGTGGACTTCGCCGCTCTTGCCGGGATCACCGAGCAGCCGCATCCCGGGCTATCGGTTGACGTCGTGGGAGGGCACGGTCCCTGACGGCCTCGCCGAGACGTTCGTCGCGGCGCGTCACGCCGTGGACGACATGCCGATGGGCAGCACCGACTTCGGCACGGTGACGTGGGACCTGGACCTCGGCGGCCTGCTCACCGACACCGCCGACAACAATCCGTACATGCGGCACATCAACGACGCGTTCGGCTATGCGCCAACGCACACGACCTTCGAGTACCAACTCGATCTCTAGGACCGCCGTCCCGCCCCGCCCCGGCCCGCCCCGGCAATCGAGAGCCCGCCCTGGCTCCGCTTCATGCCTGCCCGAACACGGAGCGGCACTAGGCCCGGGTCCGCCGGCGCACCAGCTCCTTGATCTCCTCCGGCAGCGCCTCCGCCGCCAACAGGCTTGGCATCAGCCGCGGTTCGGTCGTCACCGCGCGGAACGACCGGGCCACCGTGACGTCGTGGTCCGGGCGGTGTACCACCTCCACCGCATCCCCAGTACGCAGTTCGCCCGGCGCGATCACCCGCAGGTAGGCGCCGGGCAGGGCCGCCTCGGTGAAGCGCCGGATCCAGCCTTCGCGCGCCAGCCAGCCCTGGAAGGTGCCGCAGGGGATGCGCGCACAGGACACCTCCAGGACCACGTCCGGGCCGATCCGCCAGCGCTCGCCGATCAGTGCGCCGTTCACGTCCAGGCCGCTGGTGGTCAGGTTCTCTCCGAACGAGCCGTTGCCCAGGTCCCGGCCCAGCTCCTCCTGCCAGCCGTCGAGGTCCTCTCGGGCGTAGGCGTACACCGCCTGGTCGTCGCCGCCGTGGTTTCGCAGGTCGTACACCCGGTCTCCGGCCAGGCCGACCGCGCCGGTTCCCTTCGGCCCGGGCGCGGCCACCGCGACCGGGCCGTCCACCGGGTGCTTGTCGATGCCGGTCAGCCCGATGCCCTTCTTCCACGGGTTCGGCCGGGGCCTGCCGACGTTGACGGAGAGCAGTCGCGCACGTGCGTCCATGCTTCGACCGTACGGCGAACAGCCAAGGTCCGTGGGCAGGACCGGATCATCACCACGGCCGGGGCCTCCTCCGGCATCGACATGGCCGTCCGGCTCGCCGCCCTGTCACCGACGACGTGACCGCCCAGGTGATCCAGCTCTACACCGAGTACGGCCCCCAACCGCCCTCGTCACGTGTCCGCCGCGGGGCACGCGGCCGTCACGCCCATCGAAGGCCCCCGAAGACCTCGGCCGCCACCATTCGTCAACCACCTCGCCGACACGCCACTCCTTCGGGTGAAGGCGAGTTGAGGCCGGCGCTTGCACCCACCGGATCGCGCCCCGGGTGCCGACCTGGGCGCACGCCGCTCCACCGATCGACCGTCGACACCGGCCGCCGGCGATAACGCAACCCCGAAATCGAAAGTCATTAAATCGCAGAAAATCGATCGCAGTCGAATTGCACATTTCTCCTCTATGCTCCCATGTGGCGGGAAAACACCCCTACGAAAGGAATCCCATGAGCGGCGACGCCCACAAGAAGGCCCAGTTCGACGAGATCGACACCGACGGCGACGGCTTCATCAGCGCCATGGAGCTCAAGACCCACCTCCAGAAGAACCCCAAGGTGAGCGAGGCCAACGCCGAGGCGCTCTTCAAGATCGCTGACGAGAACGACGACGAGCAGATCAGCTTCGAGGAATTTGCCGCGGTCATCCGGTAATCGTCCTTTCTCGGCCGGTCGCCCCGCTATCCCGGAATTCCGTGGACAGTCGGGGCGACCGGCTCAGCCATTTCCGCCCACGATCAGTCCGTCCACAACTGGTCCACCTCATCGCGCACTTCCCGCAGCACCGCGAGCAGCTTGCCCCGCACTGAGCCACGCACGTGCGGCGCCACTCGCGCCCGCCCTCCTGACGGCACACCCCGCCGCAGACGCGCCCCCAAGCGGGAGGCGCTGTACCGTACGACCGCCCCTGCCGGCTACTCACCCGGTGGGAGGAGCACCGGTGGCCTGGTCTGCCTCCGGAACGCCTACAACGACCGGGCCACCAGCCCGTACGGCGACTGCGCCGGCGTCAGGAGCCCCACCGACACCAGCCCCAGCGGCATGTACGGCGAGCACAACCTGCCCAACGGCGCCAGGCTCTTCCTCGTCCAGCCCGCCGCGAACGTCGCCGGCGCCACCATGACCTTCGGCAACGCCGCACCCACCACCGTCGCCACCGCCACCGTCCCCGGCACCGCCTTCACCGGCTACGCCATCCCCGTCCCCGCCGCCTCGCACATGAACACCCTCGACGAGTACGACACCCAACACCGCACCGTCGGCCACCAGAACCTGTGAGGGCCCGTTGGCCTCCGGCCTGCGCAGGAAGTCGGCCGGTCCTCCTACGCAGGCCGGAGGCCGTCCACCGCCCCCACGGCCACGGCGGCGTGTCGAGTGGCGATTCACCTCCCGCGACGAAATCGTGACCGGCAGCAAACCCACCAGAAAGGGTCAAAATGCCTGAAGTCACCACCCCGTACGCGGCCGGCACTCCATGCTGGGTCGATCTGATGGCGAAGGACCAGCAGGCCGCGCTGGACTTCTACCGGGACCTCCTCGGCTGGCAGGGTCGGCCCGGCCCGGCCGAGTTCGGCGGCTACGCGGTCTGCGAGCTCGACGGCAAGGCCGTGGCCGGCATCGGCCCGGCGATGGCCCCCGAGGGGATGCCGGAGCCGCCGACCGTCTGGAACAGCTACCTGGCGACCACCGACGCCCAGGCCACCCAGGACGCGATCGTCGCCGCCGGCGGCACCCTGCTCGTCCCGGTCGTGGACGTCGGCAACCTGGGCCGGATGCTGATCGCCGCCGACCGGCAGGGCGCGGTGTTCGGCGCCTGGCAGCCGGGCGAGTTCTCCGGCGCCCGGGTGGTCAACGAGGCCGGCGCGCTGACCTGGAACGAGCTGCACACCAGCGACATCCAGGCCGCGACCGCCTTCTACGGCGCGGCGTTCGGCATCGAGATCGAGCCGCTGGACGGCGCGGACTCGTACTGGGAACTGCGGGTCGGCGGCCGCGCGGTCGGCGGCGCCACCCTTCTCGCCAACGACCCGCCCGGCACCCCGGCGCACTGGCTGACCTACTTCGCGGTCGACGACGTCGACTCCACCGTGGACGCCCTGATCAAGGGCGGAGGTACCGTCCTCGCCCCGCCGTTCGACATGGTGGCCGGCCGGATGACCGTCGTCACCGACCCCCAGGGCGCGGCCTTCGCCATGATCAAGCCCACCCCGATGTAGCCCTTCGAGCCGCCACCGAGCCCACCGAGCCCACCGCCGCCCGCCCGGAACCGTCCGGTCGGGCGGTTCTCGTTCTCCGGCCACCCCGACTCACACCTACCCACACATCAACTCACACTCGCTCACACCTTCAGGCGCACACCAAAACTGACACACGCCGCACACTTCTGCCGCTAGAATCGGCATCCCGGGAGGTCGCCGGCGCCACCAAAGGCCCACCACGCCCTTTTCCCTCAGCTCAGCCGGATCACACCCGAGCGGGCACCTCACCGGATCCGAGTCACACCACGTCACCAATCCTGAGCCACACCTATGCCCCGGCCCAGGTACGAGAAGGGCAGCAGAATTGACCTCGCTACCGCAGACCCCCCTCCACCGCCGCAGGCTCTCCCGGCTCGCCACCATGGTGGCCGTCCTCCTCACCGCGCTGGCCGCCGTCTTCGCGAGCACGGCCCCGGCCGGCGCGGTCACGCCCTGGCAGGAGGCGGACCACAACGGCAGCACCTCCGACTCCCCCGCGATGGCGTACTACCTGGGAAGCAACGTCGAGGCCATCCGCGGCGAGGACAACGCCATCTGGTTCAACGTCGACGGCGGCCCGTTCAACCGCATCGGCGGCGTCACCTACGCCGCGCCCGCGATCACCGTGTACCGCGGCGAGCTCTGGATCTGGCACACCGGGCAGAACGGCGACATCTGGGGCCAGAACCTCGCCAACCCCGGTGATTCCAACCACCGGCGCTGGCGCTGGAATTCGGCCATCCAGTACCGCACGCAGAACATCGGCGGCTCCGGTTCGGCCGGCCGCGCGACCCTGAGCCCGGCCATCGCGGCCTCCCCGGACCTGCTGCACTTCATCGTCGTCGGCGCCAACGAGCGCATCTACCAGGGCACCATGGGCGTCAACAGGAACTTCAGCCCCTGGTCCGAACTGCCGGGCGGCGCCCGGACGGAGTCCGCGGCCGCCGCCTCGACCTCGCCCGACAACCGCCTGACCGTCCTCCACCGCGGCACCGACAACCGCATCTACCGCCAGGGCCTGAACGTCCGCTATTGGCAGTGGGACAACAACTGGCAGCAGATCAGGAACACCAACACCAACGCCGCCCCGTCGATCGCGTACAACGGCCGTGACGGTCTGATGGTCGAGGCCTGGCGCGACGCCAACACCGGCCAGATCCTGACCTCCGAGAGCCTGACGTACGCCGCGGAGGCGACGGCCCCCCAGGGTGTGCCGCGCGGTAACAACGTCGCCAGTCCGTCGGCCCCGCGCGTGGACTCCGAGCCCGACGGTGTCGGCATGACCATCCGGGGTGGCAACTTCTACGACATCCAGGGCCACTACTTCCGGGCCAACATCATCTACAACATTCACAACTACTACGGCTGATCCCGGGCCCGACCCCGCCCCGGATTATGCGCAGGAAGTCGGCCCATCCGACTTCCTGCGCAACAACCGCGACCGCAGCACTCCCGCCTACTGCCGAGCAGACCGCAGCCACCCCGCGAGCCCGAGGCAGAGCAGGCACGCCCCGGCCAGGACCAGCGGAATCACCGCCGCCCCGCCCGACCCGCTGAGCGCCCCCACCACCGCCGGCACGACGGCGTTGCCGAGCATGCAGCAGAGCGTCAGCACGGAGGTCGCCTGCTGCGGCACCTCCGCCACGCCGCAGACCCAGGCGATCAGGGTCGGCAGCACCGGCGCGAGCGCCAGCCCGGCCAGCGGGTAGGCCACCACCGCGAGGTGCGGCACGGCGGCCAGCGCCAGCGCGCCGACCCCGGCCGCCAGGTACCCGGGCAGGGTGGTGCGGCCCGACAGCCGCCTGGTCAGCTGCGGGAGGACCAGGCGCCCGATGGCCATCCCGGCCCAGAACCCCGAGGCCGCCGTCGTCGCGGCCTGCGTGCTCCAGCCGTCGCGCACCAGCTGGGTCGACTGCCAGGTGCCGATGCTGGTCTCCATGCCCGCGTAGACCAGGCCCACCAGCAGGAACGGGAGCAACTCCAGCCCGATCCGCGCGCGTTGTCCGCCCTGCGACGCCTGCCCGCCCTGCGACGGCTGCCCGCCCGACGCGGCTTCGGGGGTGGCGAGCACCGCCCCCGCCCGTCCGACCAGGAAGCACGGCAGCGCGCACACCGCCGCCGCCAGGGCGAGCAGCCGGATGTCCGTGTGCCCGACGGCCCCCGCGGCCAGCGGGCCCAGCATGGCGCCGATTCCGAAGACCGCGTTCAGCCGGTTGACCATCACCACGCTTTTCCCGGCGAACCCGCGCGCGAACGCGGTGTTGAGGGTGAGCGCCAGCCCGCCGTACCCGATGCCGGTGACGGCCGCGCAGCCGAGGTAGGCGGTCCAGCCGGGGCTGGCCGCCATCCCGGCCGCGCCCGCCGCGAAGACCGCGAGCAGGACGGGCGGCGCCGCCCGGACGTTCAGCCGCCGCCCCAGCAGCCCGATGCAGACGGTCGCCGCGAGCGCGCCGAGGTTGTACGCGGAGACCACCCGCCCGACCTCGTGCTCGGCGCCGAAGCGCTCCCGCAGGAAGGGGAGCGAAGCGCCGAGCGAGGCGGTGAGCACGCCCAGGACGAGGAAGACGCAGAACGCCGAGACCGCCGCCGACCTGGCCATCACCGGCGCCGCCGGTTCAGCCCGGTCAGCCGCTTCAGCCCGTTCGACGCGCTCAACGTCCTCAACGTGCTCAACATCCTCAGCCTGATCGGCCGAGGCCCCCGGCGCCCGCGGTATCGAGTCCACGAGCGCCGGGTTCGACGCGGCCCGGCGCGCCTCAGCCACCGTTGGGCCCGACGGCGAGCACCACGGTGACCCGCCCGTCCGGGTCGGTCAGCGTGATCGCCCCGCCGCCGTCGCCGTCCGCCACCACCAGCGCAGTGAAGTCCGGTACGGCGACCACCGCGCCGGCCTCGACGAGAGCCGGCCCGCCGATCCCGACGCACACCGCCCCCGCCGCGACCGCCGAGCGCACCCCGCTGACCGAGTCCTCGAAGACCAGCGCGCGCTGCGGCCGGATCCCGAGCCCCCGGCAGGCCGCCAGGTACGGGTCCGGGTGCGGCTTGCCCCGCTCGACGTCGTCCCGGGTGACCCGCACCCGGAAGACGTCGAGCAGGTCGAGCCCGCCCAGCGCGTTGTCGATCTTCCGGGTCCAGCTACTGGTGGCCAGGCCGATCGGCACACCGGCGTCCCGGAGGCGGGCGGCGAGCCCGTCGGCGCCGGGGACGGACCGGTACGGGGCCTCTTCCTCGACGGTGTCGACCTCGGCCCAGATCGCCTTCCGGTCGGCGTCCGAGTGGTCGGGGAAGATCAGCCGCACCGTCTGGTCGCCGGTCCGCCCGTGGACGTACTCCTCGATCTCCGGGTCGGCCAGGACCCGGCCGTGGCGCCGGGCCACCGACCGCCACGCCTCCTCGATCACGGGCCTGGAGTCGATCAGGACCCCGTCCATGTCGAAGACGACGGCCTCGACCTCGTACCGCGTTCCGGCGTGCGGCTGCATCGGTCTCCTCACTCGGCGTTCATGCCATACGGTCTGACGATAGTTCAATGCTCGTCGGCCAGGCGGTCAACTGGACTAGACCTCACGGCTGACCTCACGACTGACCCCCCGGCCGATCGAGCCACCGGCCTAGCCGGACTGCCGCGCCATGAAGGTGTTGGCGGAGTCCTTCCAGACCAGGTACACGTCGTCGACGAGCAGCAGGTCGATCACCTCGTCGGCCAGCGGGTCCAGCGCGTCGCGGTGCGATCCGACGATCGGCTCCTCGTGCTTGTTGAACGAGGTGTTCACCAACGCCGCCTGGCCGCTGCGGTCGTACCAGGCCATCAGCAGCTCGTGCAGGAACGGGTCGTCCTGGGCCCGGACGATCTGCGGGCGGGCGGTGTTGTCGACGTGCACCACCGCCGGGCAGGCCTTGGCGAACGTCTCGTGGCAGTCGTAGGTGATCGTCATGAACAGCGCCGACGGCTGCTCGGGCTCCCAGCCCACGTAGCAGTCCGCCGCCAGGTCCTCGGCGGTGATCGGCGCGAAGGGCATGAACTCGGTACGGTTCAGCCGCTTGTTGAGCCAGTCGTTCATGGTCACGTCGGCGGTGCCGTAGATGACGCTGCGCCGGCCGAGGGCACGCGGGCCGAACTCCATCCGGCCGCGGTAGGTGCCGATGACCTGGTCCGCCTCCAGCGCGCCCAGCAGCACCTCCTGCATGGACTCGCCGATCCGCCGGTAGCGCAGCTCGGGGTAGTCCCGCAGGATCTCCTCCAGCCGGCCCTCGGAGATCGCGGCGTCCGGCCCGAGCGCCATCGAGGGCACTCGCGGGCGCTCGCCGGTCTCCCGGTGGGCCACGATCACGGCGGTCTGCAGCGGCAGCCCGCCGTCGCCCATCGGCGGCAGCACGTAGATGTTCCGCACGCCCTCGGTCTCGAAGATCCGCTGGTTGAGCTTGACGTTGGCGAACACGCCGCCGGACAGGCAGACGTTGCCGCTGGGCACCCGGCCGATGTGCCGCGCCACCACGGCGGTCAGCAGGTCCTCCACGTGCCGCTGGGCGGCGGCCGCGACGTCGGCCGGCTCGTGGGTGGCGATCTCGGCCAGCAGCGCCTCGGAGTAGCCCTCGTAGGACGGCTGGTACCAGTCGCCGCAGCGGGCGCGGATCGCGCCGTTCTCCTCGACGTCGATCATCCGCCGCATCAGCGGGAGGAGCTTCTCCGGGTCGCCGTTGGCGGCCAGGCCGGTGATCTTGCCCTCGTGGCGGTTGGGGCGGAAGCCGAGCAGCTTGGTGATCCGGCCGTAGAAGTAGCCGAGGCTGTCGATCGAGGTCTCGCGCTGGAGCACCTCCTCGCCGCCGGGGAAGTAGTGCGTGACGGTCAGGGACTGGAAGTCCCCGCGGCCGTCGCAGGTGACCACGAGGGCGTCGTCGAACGGGGAGCAGAGGTAGGCGCCCAGCCCGTGCGACTCGTGGTGGTCGATGTGGACCACCTTGCCGCGCAGCCCGTTCGCCTCGATGAAGGCATCGAACTCGCCGCGCTTCTCGCGGTCGTTCTGAATTTCGTCGGATATCCGCTTGCGGAGGTGCGGAAGCGCCTCGGGGCGCAGCCCGGCCTCCTCCGAAATGCGGTCCACATAGAGCAGCAGGTGCTTTTCGGCGCTGAATCCCGCCTGCCACCCGTAGGCCACCCGGTCGACATCGGAAAGGGTGACCCCGGCCTCCTTCAGGACGTAGTCGATCGACTGCTCCGGCCAGGCCTTGTGGTCCTTGATCCGGGAGAAGCGCTCCTCGCTGACGGCCGCGACGACCGTTCCGTCCTGAACCAGGCAGGCGCCGGCCAGGTCGTTGTTGGTGATTCCGAGAACAAGCATGTGCCGCCCCAATGATTAGTCGCGGGAATGGCTCGCCGGCATTTCCGCGGATTCGGCGAGCTGGTGAGGTGGAGTGCACCGCGACTCTATGGAGTGGTTTCCCGAGAGATCAACGACGCCGTGGGAAATCCGGTCAACCTGACCACCCGTCGGACGGTGACGCCGGGACGGCCGTTTGGTTAACAACAGTTCGTAGCTCGATCATCCGTGCTGGCAGAGTGACATATGCTCGACAAGAGGTCTGGACCACAACCCTGCTGATCACTGTGGGTAGCTGTCCGGAAACAGGCTTTCCGACCCGCGAACCGGTGCGCGACCGGCACTTCCGCCGCCTCCCGACCGTCCCCCCGGCGCCCCACCACTCCCGCTCCACCGGTCACATGACGCCTCATCAGCCCCACGCGACGTCGGCGGTCTCCACCCCTGGAAATGCCGAAGGCCAGACCGAAGCCTTCGCTTCGACCTGGCCTTCCCGGACCCGCGACCTACTGGCGGCCCCCGTCAGCCCTGCTGCCCGTCAGTCCTCCTGCCCGTCCACCTCCACCAGGAAGTCCAGCGACGCCGCCCAGGCCCGCTCCGCCGCCTGCTCGTCGTAGTCCGGCAGCTCCGGGTCGGTGAACAGGTGCCCGGCCCCCCGGTAGCGGTGCACCTCGACCTCCGCCCCGGCCCGCCGCATCCGCAGGTACCAGGCGTTCAGCCAGTCCTCCGGCTCGAAGGGGTCCGGCTCCGCGATGTGCAGCTGGACGGGGATCGACGTGGCGGCGTCCTCCCGCAGGTCCGAGGTGCCGTGCAGGAGCAGCAGCCCGCGCGCCTTCTCGTCGGCCAGCGCCAGGTTCTGCGCGACGGCGCCGCCGAGCGAGAAGCCCGCGTACACCAGCCCGCCCTCGGACACCGGGGCGGCGGCCGTCACCGCTCGCTTCAGCAGTTCGTCGCGGCCGCCGATCTCCTCCTGGAACTCCTGCGCCTCCTCGACCGAGTCGAAGGTCCGTCCGTCGAACAGGTCCGGCGTGTGCACGGTGTGTCCGGCGGCGCGCAGCCGGTCGGCGGCGGCGTGCACGGCGGGGCGCAGCCCGTAGGCGGAGTGGAAGAGGACGATCTGGGCCACGGTCGGGGTCCTTCACCTGCAGAGGTCAGCTACCCACCCATGATCCCCCATGTCCCACCCGCCGCCACGACACCACCGGGCCCCATGACACCGTCCGGTCCCCAGAGACCACCCGGCCCCTACGACACCACGTCCTTGCGCGCGAACCCCCGGAACGCGAGCGCCAGCAGCACCGCCGCGTACGAGAGCGACAGCGAGACGCCCTGCACCATCCCGCCCCATTCCAGTTGCGGCTGCAGCGCGTCCGCCCACGCGTACTGCCAGTGCGCCGGCAGCCATTCCCGCAGGTCGCCGAGCGCGGTGACGGCGTCCAGCACCCCGGTGATGATCGACGCGAACACCGCGCCGCCGACCGCGCCCAGCGGCGCGTCCGTCGCCGTGGACAGCCAGAACGCGAGGGCCGCGATCACGATCTCGCTCAGGAAGACGAAGGCCACCGCGATGGCGATCCTGGGCAGCGCCTCGCCGGCTGGCAGGCTGGCCCCGGCGGGCAGCTTGAGGTCGCCCCACCCGTAGGCGGCGGTCCCGACAACCAGTCCGATCGCGGGCAGCATGACCACGGCGACCGCCGAGAACGCCAGCCCGACCGCGAACTTGCGGGCCAGCAGCCGGGCCCGAGGCACGGGCGCGGCCAGCAGGTACCGCAGCGAGGACCAGCTGGCCTCCGAGGCGACGGTGTCCCCGCAGAACAGCGCGACCGGGATCACCAGCATGAAGCCGGTGCCCACGAAGAGCATGGTGACCGCGAAGTTGGCGCCCGAGGCGGTGGCCAGCTCGATGAAGGTGGTCCGGTCGGGTCGACCCGGGGTGCCGCCGATCTGGAACGCGGCCAGGAGGACGAACGGCATGGCGGCCAGCACCGCGCCGATCACCAGGGTGCGGCGCCGGCGCAGCTGGCGCATCGCCTCCACCCGCAGCGGCAGCGTCCGGCTCGCCCGGTACCCCTCCGCGTGGTCAGCCGAGACTGCGGAGACCTCCGAGACCTGGCTCATCGCTCGCCACCTCCGATCAACGACAGGAACGCGTCCTCCAACCGCCGCTGCGGCCCGGCGCTCTGCACCGGCACCCCCAGCCGCACCAGCTCCGCGAGCAGTTCGCTCGCGGCCAGGCCGTCGAGCCGTACCAGCAGCCCGTCCTCGACGGCCTCCGCCGAGCCGACCCCGGCCAGCGCGGCCACCTTCTCGGCCGCCGACTCCGGGTCGTACGAAGCGGCGACGCCGATCATCAGCAGCTCCGACGACCCGACGATCTCACTGACGGCACCGGCCGTCACCAGCTTCCCTCGATCCATCACGACCAGATCCGTACAGCTCTGCTCGACCTCGGACAGCAGGTGACTCGAAACGATCACCGTCCGCCCGCCCGCCGCGTACCGGATCATCACCTCGCGCATCTCGCGGATCTGCGGCGGGTCCAGCCCGTTGGTCGGCTCGTCCAGGATCAGCAGGTCCGGCATCCCGAGCATGGCCTGCGCGATCGCCAGCCGCTGCCGCATGCCCTGCGAGTACGTCCGCACCGCGCGGTCCAGCGCCTCCCCGAGCCCCGCGATGGCCAGCGCCTCCTCGAAGCACGCGTCGGCCTCCGGCCGCCCGGTCGCCTGCCAGTACAGCCGCAGGTTGGCCCGCCCGGTGAGGTGCGGCAGGAAGCCCGCTCCCTCCACGAACGCCCCGACCCGCGACAGCACCGGCGCCCCGGGCCGCACCAGGTGCCCGAAGATCCGGATCTCCCCGGCGTCCGGCCGGATCAGGCCCATCAGCATCCGCAGCGTGGTGGTCTTGCCCGCGCCGTTCGGCCCGAGCAGCCCGAGCACCTGCCCCTGGTCCACCCGGAAGCCCAACTCCCGTACGGCGTAGCGGTCCTGGGAGCCCTTGTAGCGCTTGCTCAGCCCGCTGATCCGCAGCGGCACCGCGGCCAGCTCCGGATCGAACTCCGGGCCGCCGGCCGCCCGCCGACGCCGCAGCCGCGGCGTCAGCACCAGGCCCGCGGCCACCACCACGGCGGCCAACGGCAGCAGCCAGGTCCGCGCGGGCAGCGGCGCCGCCTCGGTGACCAGCTCCTGGACGGTCGGCGCGGTGATCACCCCGGCCGGCGCGACCTGGTAGGTGGCCGACTCGACGGGCGAGGCGTACGCGAGGTCGGTGCTCGCCAGCACCAGCCGCACCCGGTGCCCGGCCGGGAAGGTGTGGTCCACCGTCGGCAGCGCCACGGTGACCGTCCGCCCGGCGTCCGCGCCGGTGACCCGCAGCGGCGCGGCGAGCTGCTGCGGCAGCACCGCCTTGCCGTCCGGCCCGACGTCGTACAGCTTCGCGAACAGTACGGCGTCCGGCCGGTCCGCCTTCACCCGCACCGGCACGGTCGGCTGCCCGGTCAGGTGCAGCGGCGAGTCCAGCGGCGGCGAGTCGAAGGCGGCGTTCTGCCCGGGGAAGTCCAGCGACAGCCCGGCGCCCAGCGAGGCGGCCTGGCTCAGGGCGCCGATGCCCGGCAGCGTCGAGATCCCCGGCGGCGCCCCGCCGGGCGGGTTGGCGATGGTCTTCTCCCCGCCCGTCACCGCGACGGCCCGCGAGCCCGTCCCGCCGAGCCCGGGGTAGCGGTCGGCGGTGGCCCCGCGCAGCACGGCCTGGAAGCCGGTGGAGTCCACCCCGCCGGTCCGGGTCACCCGGAACGCCGGCCCGATGTCGTTGCCGCGGCCTCGCAGGTAGTGCTCGAACCAGGCCGTCACCCGGTCGTCGACCCGCGCGCTGGTGTCCGTCCCGCCGTCGTGTCCGCCGGCGAACCAGTCCACCGCCACCGGCGCGCCGTTCGCGGCGATCGCCTGCGCGATCCGGTCGCCCTGGTCGAGCGGGAACAGCGAGTCCTGCTGCCCCTGCACCACCAGCGTGGGCGCCTTGAGCTGCGCGGCGACAGACGACGGGCTGGAGCGGTCCAGCAGCGCGACGGCCTCCGGGTCGGCGTGCCCGGCGGTGGCGACCCGGTCGTACATCTGGCAGAGCGACTCCAGGAACCGCCCGCATCCGGCCTGCCCGTCCGCCATCGGCTTCGCCTCGCCGCCCTCGCGCGGTGCACCGCCGGACGGCCCGAGGTCCCCGGCCGAGCCGGTGGTGAAGAAGATCCCGGCCCACAGCTTCTTGAACACGCCGTCCGCCGCGGCCGAGCCCTGCACGCCCTGCGGGAACAGCGCGTCCGCCAGGTTCCACCAGGTGATCTGGGTCGCCACCGCGTCGATCCGGTGGTCGTACGCGGAGGCCAGCAGCGAGATCGCCCCGCCGTACGAGGCGCCGGTGATGCCGACCTTCGGGTCGCCTGGCCCGTCGAGCTGCACTTCGGGTCGCTGGGCCAGCCAGTCCACCAGGTGCCGGACGTCCTCGACCTCGCGGTCCGGCGCGTTGAGGCCGATCTTGCCGCCCGAGCGGCCGAACCCGCGCGCCGACCAGGTCAGCACCGCGTACCCCTGCCGGGCGAGCTGCTGGGCGCGTTCGCGCTCGCCCTCCTTGGAGCCGCCGAAGCCGTGCGCGAGCAGCACCGCCGGACGCGGACCGCTTCCGGCGGTGAAGAACGAGGTGTCCAGCTGGACTTGCTGCGTGCTGCCGGGCGTCTCCGGCATGCTGAGGAAACGGTCCTCCTGTCGGACCGTCTGCTCACCGCCGGACGCCACTGTCGCCGTGCCCACCCCGGCCACCGCCACCAGGGCGACCGCACCGGCCAGCACCCTTCGCCTGACCGTCGTACCCCGGCCGCGCCAGCGACGCCATGCCCCACCGAACTCCATGGCCGCTGATCGTATCCGCCGTCCGGGTAGGCGCCTGATAAGCACCCCTGAAGCCGGCCCGCCGTGAGCCCGGTTCACCCCACTACGCCCGGGTTGCGTACGGCTCCGCCTCGCCTCTCCCCCACCCCCGAAGCCCACCCCCGAACACGAATTCCCCGCGCCCCGACGGGGCGCGGGGAACCGCGCGAAACGCAAGGCCTACAGCGCCGCCTACAGCACCCGGGTCATCGTCCGGTGCGGAATCCCGGCGTCGTCGTACACCGGTCCCTCCGCCACGTACCCGAGCCGCTCGTAGAACCCGAGCGCGTGGACCTGCGCGTGCAGCTCCACCTCCGAGGCCCCGCGCTCCGCCCCCGCGGCCTCGATCGCCCGCACGAGCTGCGCCCCCAGCCCGGTCCCCCGGGCCGCCGGCAGCACCGCGAGCCGCCCGAGCAGCACCCGCCCCTCGACGCCCCCGGTCAGCTCCCGCGCCTGGTCGCCGAAGATCAGCCGCCCGGTGCCGAGCGTGGCCCCGTCGGCGCCCACCGCCAGCAGGTGCACCGAGGTCCCGTCGTACCGGTCGTACTCCAGCTCCTCCGGCACGTTCTGCTCGACGATGAACACCTCCCGCCGGACCGCCCGCACGAGCGCCAGGTCGGCGTCACCCTCGGCGACCCGGATGGCGATCCCCACGCCGGTGCTCATGTCAGCTCTCCGCCGCGATGACGTCCAGCGCGCCCTGCAGGTCGGCGGGGTACTCGCTGGAGAACTCGACCCACTGCCCGTCCGACGGGTGCTCGAAGCCGAGCGACACCGCGTGCAGCCACTGCCGGGTCAGCCCGAGCCGCTTGGCCAGCGTCGGGTCGGCCCCGTACGTCAGGTCGCCCACGCACGGGTGCCGCAGCGCGGACATGTGGACGCGGATCTGGTGGGTGCGCCCGGTCTCCAGCTTGATCGCCAGCAGCGACGCGGCCCGGTACGCCTCGATCAGGTCGTAGTGCGTGACGGACGCCTTGCCGTCCTGGGTCACCGCCCACTTCCAGTCCGAGCTGGGGTGCCGCCCGATCGGCGCGTCCACGGTGCCGCTCATCGGGTCCGGGTGCCCCTGGACCAGCGTGTGGTACCGCTTGTCGGTGATCCGGTCGTGGAACTGCCGCTTGAGGTCGGTGTACGCGCGCTCGGACTTGGCGACGACCATCAGGCCCGAGGTGCCGACGTCCAGCCGGTGCACGATGCCCTGTCGCTCGGCCGCGCCCGAGGTGGAGATCCGGTACCCGGCCGCGGCGAGCCCGCCGATCACGGTGGGGCCGGTCCAGCCCGGGCTGGGGTGCGCGGCGACGCCGACCGGCTTGTCGACCAGCACGATGTCCTCGTCGTCGTGGACGATCCGCATGCCCTCGACGTGCTCGGCGACGATCTGCACCGGGGCGGCGGGGGCGGGGATCTCGACCTCCAGCCAGGAACCGCCGGTCACCCGGTCCGACTTTCCGGCCACGGCGCCGTCGAGCGTCACCTTGCCGTCGGCGGCCAGCTCGGCGGCCTTGGTCCGGGAGAAGCCGAACATCCGGGCCAGGGCGGCGTCGAGGCGTTCGCCCTCCAGGCCGTCGGGAACGGGGAGGCTTCGGATCTGCGCTGCGGTACTCACCCGTACGAGTATGCCGGAAACCCGGCCCGCCCCTTCCCGGGGCGGGCGGGCGGCCGCCGCGCTACTCCTCCTTGCCACCCTGCTGGTGGACGGTCCCGTCCGGGTTGCTGCCCCGGAAGGACAGCAGCACGACCAGGATCCCGCCGCAGACGATCGCCGAGTCGGCGAGGTTGAAGACCGCGAAGTGCTGGACGGAGATGAAGTCCACGACGTGTCCGCGGAAGACGCCGGGCCAGCGGAACAGCCGGTCGGTGAGGTTGCCGAGCGCCCCGCCGAGCAGCAGTCCGAGCGCGATCGCCCACGGCAGGCTGTACAGCCGGCGGGCGATCCGCCAGATCACCACGATGACGGCGGAGGCGATCATCGTGAAGACGACGGTCAGGGCCTGGCCCATGCCGAAGGCCGCGCCCGAGTTGCGGATCACCTGGAAGGTGACGACGTCCCCGATCACCTTGATCGCCGAGTGGTTCTCCAGCTTGGCGACGACCAGCAGCTTGCTGGCGAGGTCGATCAGGAAGGCGAGGACCGCGATGACCAGCAGTACCCCGATCCGCCGCGGGCCCTTGGGCTTCTCCGCCACCGTCGGTTCGTCCACGGACACCGCCTCGGACGGCTCGGCCACGGGCACCTCCACGCCATCGGCGGGGGACGGGACTGCGTCGTCCCGGGTCTGGGGGGAACCTTGCGTACTGATGATCCGCTCCGCTGCCGATGGAGCTCCCCCGGCGTAGGAGGGGGAGGGTGGTGGGCCAGTGCCGACCCGACCGCGTCCGCAACCACGAACAGACGAGTCAGGCGACGTTACGGGGTCGAGCGTACGGCAAGCCCGACCCCCCGCGTCGCTCCGGTCGCCCGGTTCGGCAGCCGGTTCAGCGGCGTTCCTGCTTGGCCTTGCACTGCACGCAGAGCGTCGCCCGTGGGAAGGCCTGCATCCGGGCCTTGCCGATGGCCTTTCCGCAGGACTCGCAGGTGCCGAACCCGACGCCCTCCAGCCGACCCAGGGCGCGCTCGGTCTGGGCGAGGCTGTCGCGCGCGTTGTTGGCCAGCGCCAGCTCGCTCTCCCGCGAGATGTTCTTCGTCCCGGCGTCGACCTGGTCGTCGCCGGCACCGTCGTTGGAGTCGCGCATCAGACCGGAGATGGCCGCCTCGGCGGCGTCGATCTCGTTCTGCAGCCGCTCCAGCTCGCCGATCAGCTCGTTGTGCAGCTCGTGGACCTCCTCGGTGGTCCACGGGTCCTCGCCGGGCCGGACCGGCAGCGTTGCCGGGTCCACGGACTCGGCCCCACGCGGCACGGTGACGGTGTCGGTGCTGGACTTCGGTGCGGTAGTGGTCACGGTCCCCTCCCCTGGATCGACCGCCACGGCCTTGCGTGCCCGCTTGGTGGCGGTACCCGCGCCGGTTCCCTTCTCAGCCATGGCTTCGACCCCATCTACGAACGAATCGAGCCGCCGGTTCCCGGCGGCTTCCAGTGCCGGAACGATAATCCCGATCAAAACCGGTCACAACATGACATACCGACGCCTCGTAACGATCCCACCCAGGCAGCCGCCCCAGCCGCCACGCCCCTCGCGCTGACAGGGTTGTGCCCACATCGCCCCCGCCTAACCACCGCCCCGACCACCGCCCTGACCAGCCCCGCCACCAGCCCGGCCACCAACCCGGCTGCCCGCCCCGGAGGCCGCCCGCCCGAAACGGTTTGGACAAACCGACTCGCCCGGCCGATACACTGGCCCTGCAAGGCGCAGATGGGACGAGTACCGACGTACGCAGCCACGAGCGACCCGGGGATGGTGCGAGCCCGGGGGTGTGCACGACGGGAAGATCACCCCGGAGCCGCCGGAAGAACGGCCACCGCGAAGCCCGCGGCGGTCCACTAGACCCGGCAGCAAGCCCAAACAAGAGGGCCGCAACGCAGCACCGCGGCCAAGGAGGGTGGTACCGCGGGGCGGCCTGGCCGTCTCGTCCCTCCGGAGGATCCAGTCCCAGCATCCGCCGGAGGTAGACGCCCGCGATGAGCAGCTCCTACAACCCCGTCCCGGCGCAGGTGGACCTGCCTGCCCTGGAGCACCAGATCCTGTCGTTCTGGCAGGACAACAAGATCTTCCAGCGCAGTCTGGAACAGTCCGAGGGCCGCCCCGAGTGGGTCTTCTACGAGGGCCCGCCGACCGCCAACGGCATGCCCGGCGCCCACCACATCGAGGCCCGCGTCTTCAAGGACGTCTTCCCGCGCTACCGGACCATGAAGGGCTACCACGTCGCCCGCAAGGCCGGCTGGGACTGCCACGGCCTCCCGGTCGAGCTCGCCGTCGAGAAGGAGCTCGGCTTCTCCGGCAAGCAGGACATCGAGGCGTACGGCATCGCCGAGTTCAACGCCAAGTGCCGCGACTCGGTGACCCGCCACACCGACGCCTTCGCCGAGCTGACCACCCGCATGGGGTACTGGGTCGACCTGGACTCGGCCTACCGGACGATGGACCCGTCGTACGTCCAGTCCGTCTGGTGGTCGCTCCGGCAGATCTTCGACAAGGGCCTGCTGGTCCAGGACCACCGGGTCGCCCCCTGGTGTCCGCGCTGCGGCACCGGCCTGTCCGACCACGAGCTGGCCCAGGGCTACGAGACCGTGGTCGACCCCTCGGTCTTCGTCCGCTTCCCGCTGATCAGCGGCCCGCTGGCCGGCCAGGCCGCCCTGCTGGTGTGGACCACCACCCCGTGGACCCTGGTCTCCAACACCGCCGCCGCCGTCCACCCCGAGGTCACCTACGTGGTGGCCACCGACGGCAACGAGAAGCTGGTCGTCGCCGAGCCGCTGGTCGCCAAGGCCCTCGGCGAGGGCTGGGAGACCACCGGCGAGTCCTTCACCGGCGCCGAGATGGAGCGCTGGGCCTACCGCCGCCCCTTCGACCTGGTCGAGATCGAGAACGCGCACTACGTCCTCAACGCCGACTACGTCACCACCGAGGACGGCACCGGCATCGTCCACCAGTCCCCCGCCTTCGGCGCGGACGACCTCGCGACCTGCCGCAAGTACGGCCTGCCGGTGGTCAACCCGGTGCTCGCCGACGGCACCTTCGCCCCCGAGGTCCCGCTGGTCGGCGGCCAGTTCTTCAAGAAGGCCGACGAGGCCCTGGTCGCGGACCTCAAGGAGCGCGGCCTGCTCTTCCGCCACCTGCCGTACGAGCACAGCTACCCGCACTGCTGGCGCTGCCACACCGCGCTGCTCTACTACGCGCAGCCGTCCTGGTACATCCGGACCACCGCCGTCAAGGACGCGCTGATCCGCGAGAACGAGGCCACCAACTGGTTCCCTGAGACGGTCAAGCACGGCCGTTTCGGCGACTGGCTGAACAACAACATCGACTGGGCACTCAGCCGCAACCGCTACTGGGGCACCCCGCTGCCGATCTGGCGCTGCGAGGAGGGCCACCTCACCTGCGTCGGCTCGCTGGCCGAGCTGACCGAGCTCACCGGCACCGACCAGAGCGGCCTCGACCCGCACCGCCCGTACATCGACGCGGTGACCTTCGCCTGCCGCGACTGCGGCGGCACCGCCACCCGCGTGCCCGAGGTCATCGACGCCTGGTACGACTCGGGCTCGATGCCCTTCGCCCAGTACGGCTACCCGTACCAGAACAAGGAGCTGTTCGAGAAGCGCTACCCGGCGCAGTTCATCTCCGAGGCGATCGACCAGACCCGCGGCTGGTTCTACACGCTGATGGCGGTCGGCACCCTGGTGTTCGACAAGAACAGCTACGAGAACGTCGTCTGCCTGGGCCACATCCTGGCCGAGGACGGCCGCAAGATGTCCAAGCACCTGGGCAACATCCTGCAGCCCATCCCGCTGATGGACCAGCACGGCGCCGACGCCGTCCGCTGGTTCATGGCGGCCGGCGGCTCGCCCTGGTCGGCCCGCCGGGTCGGCCACGGCACCATCCAGGAGGTGGTCCGCAAGACCCTCCTCACCTACTGGAACACCGTCGCCTTCCAGGCCCTGTACGCCCGCACCTCGAACTGGGCGCCCTCCGCGAGCGACCCGGCCCCGGCCGACCGCCCGCAGCTGGACCGCTGGGTGCTCTCCGAGCTGAACACCCTGGTCCGCGAGGTCGACGCGGCCTTCGAGGCGTACGACACCCAGCGCGCCGGCAAGCTGCTCTCCGGCTTCGTCGACGACCTGTCCAACTGGTACGTCCGCCGCGGCCGCCGCCGCTTCTGGCAGGGCGACGCCGCAGCGCTGGCCACCCTGCACGAGGCGCTGGAGACGGTCACCCGCCTGATGGCCCCGCTCACCCCGTTCATCACCGAGCAGGTCTGGCAGGACCTGGTCGTCCCGGTCGTCCCGGACGCCCCGGCCTCGGTCCACCTGGCCACCTGGCCGCAGGCCGACGAGTCGCTGATCGACACGGACCTGTCCCGGCACATGGCGCTGGTCCGCCGCCTGGTCGAGCTGGGCCGGGCCACCCGCGCCGAGTCCGGCGTGAAGACCCGTCAGCCGCTCTCCCGCGCGCTGGTCGCCGCCCAGGGCTGGGAGGAGCTGCCCGCCGACCTGCGCGCGCAGATCGCCGAGGAGCTCAACGTCTCCACCCTGGAGTCGCTCGCGGAGGTCGGGGGCTCGCTGGTCGACACCAGCGCCAAGGCCAACTTCCGCGCGCTGGGCAAGCGTTTCGGCAAGGGCGTGCAGGACGTCGCCAAGGCGGTCGCCGCCACCGACGCCGCCCGCCTGGCCGCCGAGCTGCGCGCCGACGGCGAGACCCGAGTCGAGCTCGACGGCGAGACGATCACCCTTTCGCCGGACGAGGTGATCATCACCGAGACCCCGCGCGAGGGCTGGGCCGTCGCCAACGAGTCCGGCGCCACCGTCGCCCTCGACCTGGCCATCACCCCGGAGCTCAAGCGCCTCGGCGTCGCCCGGGACGCCATCCGCCAGATCCAGGAGGCCCGCAAGAACTCCGGCCTGGACGTCGCCGACCGCATCGTCCTGCGCTGGCGCGCCGCCACCGAGGAGACCGCCGAGGCCATCGCCGAACACGGCCCCCTCGTCGCCGAGGAGGTCCTCGCCACCGACTTCGCCGCCGGCGCAGCCGACTGGGACTCCGAGACCTTCACCGACGACTCGCTCGGCCTCGCCTTCCAACTCCGCAAGGCCTGACCCCCGGCGAAGCCGCCGTCACCCCCGGGTGACGGCGGCTTCGCCATACCCACACCCACCCCGCGCCCCTCCCCCGAACCCCCGGCCCGGCCCCGTCTCCACCCCCACCCGCCCACACAAGAGGGCGCCCCCTCCCCGACCCGGAGGTCAGAAAGGGGACGCCCTCAGAAGGCCCTGCTACAACCTCAGTTGTCGCCGTCCTCGTCGATCAGGAAGCCCCGCATCGGTGCCGGAGCCTGCTGCATCGGCTGCGGCGGCTGCGGCCGGACGGCCGCCATCGGCTGGGTCATCCCGGCCGGCTGCATCTGCGGAGCACCGCTGTTGCCGACGTTGGGCTGTCCACCGAAGCTCGGCGCCGAGGTGTTGCCGCCGAAGGAGCTGTTCCCGCCGAAGGACGGCGAGCTGCCCCCGAAGGACGGCTGGTTGCCACCGAAGCTCGGCGCACCGCTGCCCATCGCACCGGCACCGGCCGACGCCATCGACGAGGCTGCCGGCGGCAGCGACGCGGTGGCGGGGATCCGCGGCGGGGCGAGCGAGTCGTCGGCCTGCGACTCCAGCTGACGGAGCTGGGTCTCCAGGTACGACTTCAGACGCGTGCGGTACTCACGCTCGAACGCCCGCAGGTCCTCGACCTTGCGCTCCAGCGTGGCCCGCGCGGACTCCAGGGAGCCCATCGCGACGCGGTGCTTCTCCTGCGCGTCCCGCTCCAGGGCGTCGGCCTTGGCACGGGCGTCGCGCTCGAGGCCTTCGGCCCGGCTGCGCGCCTCGCCGACGATCTTGTTGGCCTCGGAACGCGCCTCGGAGATCGCCTGGTCGGCGGTCTGCTGGGCGAGCGCCAGCACGCGGGCCGCGCTGTCGCCACCGGGGCCCTGCTGCTGCATCGGGGCGCCGAGCGGGCCGCCCATCTGCTGCGGGTTGCCCATCTGCTGCTGGCCGCCCATGGGGCCGCCCATCTGCTGCATCTGCTGCTGACCCATGCCCTGGCCCATGCCCTGGCCCATACCCTGGCCCTGGCCCATGCCCTGGCCCATCGGGTTGCCCATCTGCTGCGGGCCACCGGGGCCGCCCATGGGCTGGAGCATCTGACCGCCCATCGGCTGGACCAGCTGCTGCTGGCCGCCCATGGTCTGGTTCATCTGCTGCTGCTGGCCGCCGGCCGGCGGCAGCTGCGGGGCGGAGCCGGCGGGCAGGCCGAGCGGCTGGTTGCCCATCTGCTGCTGCGGGCCACCGGGGCCCATCTGCTGCGGACCACCCTGACCCATCTGCTGCTGCGGGCCGCCGGGGCCCATCTGCTGCGGACCACCCGGGCCTTGCTGGCCGGGGATGGGCGGGCCGGATATGGCGGCCGGGACGGGGGCGCCACCCTGACGGGGGGCGTCCTGCGGCGGCTCCTTGCGCAGGTTGGCCTGGTTCTGCGCGGCGGCACGAGTCGCGGCGGCCAGCTTGGCGCGCAGGTCCTCGTTCTCCCGGAGGAGGCGCGTCAGCTCCGCCTCGACCTCGTCGAGGAAGGCATCGACCTCGTCCTCGTCATAGCCTTCACGCAGGCGGACGGTCGTGAACTGCTTGTTCCGAACGTCCTCGGGGGTCAATGGCATCTCTTCACCTCAACGTGATCGTCGGCACACCGGCATCCTGTCGCATCGCTCACCTACGACTAGGGGTGCACAAGCGAGATCAGGACATACACAATGATCATCAGTACGAAGAAGGACAGGTCGAGCGCCACGCCCCCGAAACGCAACGGCGGAATGAGCCGCCGAAGAAGCTTGAGCGGCGGATCCGTGACAGTGTACGTGGCCTCCAGGACCAGGACCATGGCCTTGCCAGGCCGCCACGAACGCGCGAACTGGAAGACCCAGTCCATGACCAGTCGCACGAGCAGGAACACCAGGAAGACGGTCAGGGCGTAGTAGAGCACCGCCCACACGATGTCCATCGCGTTTTCCCTCTCCCCGGTCCCGAGCCCTCGGGCCCGCCCTCGTCACCTGTCGCTAACCCACTGTTGATCAGATCCACACGTAAAGTCGTGGCCGGGTCAGCTCTGGTTGAAGAACCCACCCTCGGCGATCCGAGCCTTGTCCTCCGCCGTGACATCGACGTTAGCAGGCGACAGCAGGAACACCTTCTGTGTCACGCGCTCGATACTGCCGTGCAGACCGAAGACGAGTCCAGCGGCGAAGTCTACGAGCCGCTTCGCATCCGTGTCGTCCATCTCGGTCAGATTCATGATCACAGGAGTGCCGCCACGGAACTGTTCCCCGATGGTACGGGCCTCGTTGTAGGTCCGGGGGTGCAGCGTGGTGATGCGGTAGGGCTCTCGTTCGTTCACTACCTTGGGCATGATCACCGGGGCGCTCTTCTCCAGGTTGTGGCGGCGTTCGGGTGTGATGGACGACACGGGGGCCATCCTCGGGGTCTCCTGTCGGATCGGCACCGCCGCCGGCACCGGCTGCGGAGTGATCGAGGAGACCGGGGCGGGCGTGGCGGCGGCCGGGGCGGCCGGCCGGGGGATGTCCTCGGTCCGCTGTCCCGTCCGGATCGGCTCGGGGTCCGCGTCGTAATCGTCGTCGGGGTCGTACCCCTGGCCGTCGTACGTCTCGTCCTCCACGAGGCCGAGGTAGACCGCCATCTTGCGCATTGCGCCGGCCATGCTCCTGTCTCCTCCGCTCATGGCCACCGAGCTGGCGCCCGGTGGCTACTCCGCGAAGCCGCGCCCTGTCCGATGGTCGCTCGCTTCGCTCACTCCGTGGGACCGGATCCGTCTCCCGGCGGCCGGGGCCGTATGGCCCTGCCTGCGGATTCCACGGTCCATCCACGACGGCGCGTCAGGCCGACGGCCTGTCAGGGTTCGTGGAGTGGGGTCCGCGGAGCTGCGATCCACGGTTCGCTAGCGCTCCGAAGAGCTGCTAGATTCTGTCCTATTTTGTCCTGCAGTCTGATCTACTTACCCGGTGACGTTACCTGAGGGGTGACCTCACTCCGAGTACCGCCGTTCCGACGCGCACATGTGTCGCTCCGGCGGCAATCGCCTGCTCAAGGTCGCCGCTCATGCCTGCGGAGACCATGGTGGCAGCAGGATGGGCCGTCCGTACGCCGGTTGCGATTTCCGCCAGCCGATCGAAGGCCCGGGCCGGGTCTCCGGCCAGCGGTCCGGCCAGCGGAGCGACGGTCATCACACCGTCAAGCCGCAGCCCGGGCGTGTCGGCGATGGCGTCGGCCAGCCGCGCGACGTCCTCCGGCGCGACCCCGGCCCGGTGCGCGCCCTCGCCGTGCGCCTTGTCCAGCGCCACCTGCACCAGGCAGCCCAGCTCGGGGCGCTCCGACTTGAGCACCGCCGCGGAGAGCGACTCGACCAGCCGCAGCCGGTCCACCGAGTGCACGTGGTTCGCGTACCCGACGACCGAGCGCACCTTGTTGGTCTGCAGCTGTCCGACGAAGTGCCAGTCAAGAGGAAGGTTTCTGCACTGCTCCGCCTTGGGTGCGGCGTCCTGGTCGCGGTTCTCCGCGACATCCGTCACACCCAGTCCGGCCAGCAGCGCGGTGTCCTCGGCGGGGTAGGTCTTGGTGACGACGATCAGGGTGACCTCGTCCCGGGAGCGCCCGGCGGCCGCACAGGCGGCCGCGATCCGGCGCTCGACCACCTCGAGGTTGGTCCCGAGCTCCTCGTACCGGGCCCGTCGGCCCTCCGTCAGCGCACCCAGCCAGTCCTGACCGGGCGAGAAGGGGCCGGGACCACCCGGGAACGGTCCGTAGATGTCATTCGTCATCAATGATCGGAGCCCAACCAGACGTAGCTCGCGAGCCGACCCGTGCGCTGCTCGCGGCGGTAGGAGTAGTGATCGGCGGATTCGAGGGTGCAGACCGGTGACCGCACCGGCTCCTTGACCCCCATCGCGGCCAGCTGGGCCGCGACTCCCTCCGGCACGTCCAGGGCCGGGGTCCCCCAGGAGGTCTCGGCGAAGGCCTCCGGCACCACGGCGGCGACCTCGGCGCGCAGCTCGGCCGGCACCTCGTAGCAGCTGCCACAGACCGCGGGCCCGGTGGCGGCGGTGATCCGCCCGGGCTCGGCCCCCAGTTCGACCATCGCCCGGACCACCGCAGGCACCACCCCGGCCGCCAGCCCGGGCCGGCCCGCGTGGGCCGCGCCCACCACACCGGCCACCGGGTCGGCCAGAAGCACCGGCGTGCAGTCCGCGGTCAGCACCGCGAGGGCGAGCGGCCGGTCGGTGACCACCGCGTCCACCGTCGGGGCCGCCCCCAGCGGCTGGCGCTCCGTCACCACGGCGACCTCGGCGCCGTGCACCTGGTTCATCCACACCACGTCGGCCGGTTCGATCCCCAGCTCCCGGGCGGCGAGCGCCCGGTTCTCCCGGACGGCCCCCGGGTCGTCCCCCACGGCGCCGCCGAGGTTGAGCTCCCCGTATGGCGAAGTGCTCACCCCGCCCCACCGGTCGGTGAAGGCGAAGTGAGCACCCGCGTGTACCGCGTGATCGATCACTTAAGGAAGTCCGGGACGTCGAGTTCCTCGGCCGGGCTCTCCACGTAGGGCTGCCGGACCGGCTGCACCTGCGGCGGCACCGGGGCGGCGGCGGTCGTGGTGGCCGGGGTCTCGGCCCGGGTCGACGCGGCCGGGGTCTCCTCCGTACGGGACGCCACCGAGCCGATGCTCCCGTACGACGGCCGGCTGGCCGGGCGGTCCGGGGCGGCCGGCGGGGTGGCCGGGCGGTCCGAGGCGGTGGACTTGACCACCGGGTCACGGACGATCGCCGGCGGCTGCCCGCCGTCGAAGCCGGCCGCGATGACGGTGACCCGGACCTCGTCGCCGAGCGCGTCGTCGATGACCGCGCCGAAGATGATGTTGGCCTCGGGGTGGGCGGCCTCGCTGACCAGCTGGGCCGACTCGTTGATCTCGAACAGGCCGAGGTCGGAGCCGCCCGAGATGGAGAGCAGAACGCCGCGGGCGCCGTCGATCGAGGCCTCCAGCAGCGGCGAGGAGATCGCCATCACGGCGGCGGCCTTGGCGCGGTCCTCACCGCGGGCCGAGCCGATGCCCATGAGGGCCGAACCGGCCTCCGACATGACGGACTTGACGTCCGCGAAGTCGAGGTTGATCAGACCCGGGGTGGTGATCAGGTCGGTGATGCCCTGGACACCGGAGAGCAGGACCTGGTCGGCCGAGCGGAACGCGTCGAGCACGCTGACCTGGCGGTCCGAGATGGACAGCAGCCGGTCGTTGGGGATCACGATGAGGGTGTCGACCTCTTCGCGCAGGCTCGCGATGCCGTCCTCGGCCTGGTTGGCCCGGCGCCGGCCCTCGAAGGTGAAGGGGCGGGTGACCACGCCGATGGTCAGGGCGCCCAGGGAGCGCGCGATGTTGGCGACGACGGGCGCGCCGCCCGTGCCCGTGCCACCGCCTTCACCGGCGGTCACGAAGACCATGTCGGCCCCCTTGAGGACCTCCTCGATCTCCTCGCGGTGGTCCTCGGCGGCCTTGCGGCCGACCTCGGGGTTGGCGCCGGCGCCGAGGCCCCGGGTGAGTTCACGGCCCACATCGAGCTTGACGTCGGCGTCGCTCATCAGGAGGGCCTGCGCATCGGTGTTGATCGCGATGAACTCGACGCCCTTGAGACCGACCTCGATCATCCGGTTGATGGCGTTGACACCACCGCCGCCGATTCCGACGACCTTGATGACTGCGAGGTAGTTCTGCGGTGCTGCCACGTCGAAGGCCTCTCGCCTCGAATTTCCGGGTCGGCCCGGCCCGGCGAGGGTCCGTTCCGACGGATGTCGATGGGTAGGGAGCCTGGTTTCTGACTGAATGTCCGAAATGCCGACCGCCGACCCCAACCCTAAACTTGACCTTTAGGGTTAGTCCTGTGCCTTCGTCACATCACCAAGTGGCACAGTCTGGTGACACAGGACACTAGGTGGCTCTTGGCACGTGTTTCAACGAACACGCCGAGCTTCCCCTTTTCTTTTGAGCCTATGTGATCATCAGCCGGCATAGGAAACCGGGGTGACCACCAAGGTTCAGGCCGACACTTCGAGGCGTCAACCCCTCCCTCAGGCACAGAACCTACCGGATCATCCCGACACCGCCGGCGCCTCCGGAGCGGTCACATCGAAGTTCGTACCCTTCTGGTTCAGCAGCGCCACCAGCACCCGGGCCTTCCGGTCGATCTGTTCCGGACTCCCCCAGCGCACCGTCGCACCCCCGCTGAGCTGCAGCTCGATGTCGTCGTACGAGTGCACCAGCACCGCCCCGGCCCGCTTGGCGACGTTCGGCGGCAACCCGGCGGCCACCGCCACCGCGCCCTGGACCAACTGCGGACGGGAGATCACCCCGTCCACGTCGTTCGCCTGCTGACTGAGCCGCAGCTCCACCACCGGCACGCCCTGCGGCGGGGCCGCCTCGGTGGCGAAGCTCACGCCCCCGGCATCCACCTGGGTGAACCGGCCGTCCTCCCCCTTGACGGCGGCCACCGCCTTGCGCTGGGCGACCTTCACCTGCAGGGTGTGCGGCCAGCCCCGCCACACCTCGGCCTTCGACACCCGGGGGATCGCCTCCACCCGGTGCCGGACGTCGTCCAGGTCCACCCGGGCCAGCGGGCCGTCGCCGAGCCCGCCGATCGCGTCGCGGACCTGGGCCGCCGTCAGCTTGTCGTCGGTCGTCCCCTGGACGGCGACGCTGCGAACGTCCAGCACCGACGAGTAGAACACCAGCCAGGCCAGCCCGCCCAAGACCGCGGCGCCGAGCACGCTCAGCACCACGATGCCCCGCCGGGAGAGCCGGAGGCGAGGAGCGGACTCCTCGTCCTCCAGCTCCGCTTCGAGCGGGTCGGCGAGCCGGCCGTCAGCCACGGCGGCGGCCGCCGCGGTGGGCCTGGATCGCCTCGTAGACCATGCCGACCAGCAGGTCGTCGGCGTCCCGCCGGCCGAACTCGGCCGCGGACCGGCTCATGTCCCACAGCCGCTGCGGGTCGGTGAGCACCGGCAGCACGTTCTGCAGCACCCAGTCCGGGGTCAGCTCGGCGTCGTCCACCAGCAGGCCGCCGCCGGCCTTGACCATCGGCTGGGCGTTCAACCGCTGCTCGCCGTTGCCGATCGGCAGCGGGACGAAGGCGGCGGGCAGGCCGACGGCCGCCAGCTCGGCCACCGTCATGGCACCGGCCCGGCAGAGCATCATGTCGGCCGCCGCGTAGGCGAGGTCCATCCGGTCCAGGTACGGCACCGGGCGGTACGGCGGCATCCCGGGGACGTCCGCGACCTGCGGCAGCTCGTTCTTGGGGCCGACCGCGTGCAGGATCTGCACGCCGTACTGCTGCAGCCGCGGGGCGATCGCGGTGACCGTCTCGTTGAGCCGGCGAGCGCCCTGGGAGCCGCCGGAGACCAGCAGGGTGGGCAGCCGCTGGTCGAGGCCGAAGTAGTGCCGGGCCTCCGGGCGGGCCGCGTTGCGGTCCAGGGTCGCGATGGTTCGGCGCAGCGGGATGCCGATGTACCGGGAGTCGCGCAGCTTGCTGTCGGGCGTGGAGACCGCCACGAAGTCGCTGTAGCGGGCGCCGATCTTGTTGGCCAGGCCCGGGCGGGCGTTCGCCTCGTGCACCACGATCGGCACGCCGGCCCGCTTGGCGGCCAGGTAGGCGGGCATCGCGACGTAGCCGCCGAAGCCGACCACGGCATCCGCGTTGACCCGCTCGATGATCTCCTGGGCGGCCCGGACGGTGCCACGCAGCCGGCCGGGGACGGTGATCAGCTCCGGGGTGGGCTTGCGCGGCAGAGGGACGGCCGGGATGAGCTCCAGCTGGTAGCCGCGCTCGGGCACCAGCCGGGTCTCCAGACCGCGCTCGGTGCCCAGGGCGGTGATCCCGATGGACGGGTCGTGCCTGCGGAGGGCGTCCGCGAGGGCCATAGCCGGCTCGATGTGACCGGCGGTCCCCCCGCCGGCGAGTACGACATGCACCGAAATTCACCGCTCCCTGCGTGCCGGCCCGGGGGCCGGGCGCGCTGTGGTTCGTCGTCGTGTCAGCACCCGGGCCAGTCGCTTCCTGATCCGGGAGTTCTTGTTCCGGGCGGCCAGGGCCGCCTTCGCGCCCGAGGTACTGCGTGCCAGGCACAGCAGCACACCGATCGCGGACATGGCCGACAGCATGGCGGAACCGCCGTAGGAGAACAGCGGGAGCGGGACGCCCGCAATGGGCAGCAGTCCCAGCGCCGACCCCAGGTTGATCATGGCCTGCGCCATGATCCAGGTGGTGGCGGCTCCCGCGGCGTACCTGACGAAGGGGTCCTTCGTGCCGATGGCCACACGGATACCCGCGTAGCCTAGTGCCGCGAAGAGGCCGATCACCGACAGCGTCCCCACCAGGCCCAGTTCCTCGCCGGTCGCGGCGAAGATGAAGTCGGTGTGCGCCTCGGGCAACTGCCCCCATTTCTCCACGCCGGCGCCGAGGCCGGTGCCGAAGCCACCGCCGTTCGCGAACGCGAAGACGCCGTGCAGGGCCTGGAAGCAGGCGCCCTCGGGGTCGAGCTTGGTGACGCCGATGCAGCCCAGTCGCTCCGCCCGGTGCGGGACGGTGATGACCAGCGCGGTGCAGACCACCACCGCGACCCCGACGGTGGCCACGAACAGCCGCAGTGGTGCTCCGACCATCCACAGCAGCGCGAACACCATGGCCACCAGGATCATCGAGGTGCCCATATCGCCGCCGAACATGATCAGCGCGAGCAGCAGCAGGGCACCCGGCACCAGCGGTACCAGCAGGTGCTTCCAGGAGTTCAGGGTGCCGGCCTTCTGCTTGCGGGCGAGCAGGTCGGCGCCCCAGAGCACCAGCGCGAGCTTGGCGAACTCGGAGGGCTGGAACTGGAAGAAGCCGAAATCCAGCCAGTTCTGGTTGCCGTTGATCCGCACCCCGATGCCGGGCACGGCGACCAGCGTGAGCGCGCCGATCACCCCGAACATCACCGGGTAGACGATCACCCGCAGCACCGCCACCGGGACGGAGGCGAAGCCAATCAGCAGGACCAGGCCGAGGATGGCCGCGATCAGCTGCTTGAGGAAGTAGTACTGGGCCGCGTGGTGCTGGTTCAGGGCGAGGATCTGCGAGGCCGAGAAGACCATCATCAGGCCGAGCACGACCAGCAGCAGCGTGCTGCCGACGACCAGCAGGTACGGCGTGAGCGGCCGGTCCAGCCAGTACCCGAGCCGGGCCCGGAAGGCCTGGACGCGGGCCAGCGGACCGGCCGACTTGTACTTGGTCGTGGTGGCGGAGATCACTCGCCACGGCTCGGCGGCGTCCTGCTTGCCAACGCCGGATTCCGCCCTGCCCTGCCCCGCCACGCCCCTACCCGTTCTGTGCTCTCGCCGGAGGCCCAGTGCCCTAGCTGTCCGCAAGCTCCCGGACGGCCGCCGCGAACAGGTCGCCGCGCTCGCCGTAATTGGTGAACATGTCCATCGAGGCGCAGGCCGGGGCCAGCAGCACGGTGTCACCCGATTGGGCGAGCGACGCGGCCGCGCGGACGACCCCGGCCATCGCCACCGCGCCAGTCTGGCCCTCGGCCGCCTCGATCACCGGCACATCCGGAGCGTGTCGCTCCAGCGCCTCGCGGATCAGCGCCCGGTCCTGGCCGATCAGCACCGCGGCGCGCAGCCGCTCGGCCGCGCCCTGCACCAGGTCGTCGAAGGTCGCGCCCTTGGCGAGGCCCCCGGCGATCCAGACGATCGGCCGGTAGGCGGCCAGCGAGGCGGCCGCCGCGTGGGTGTTGGTGGCCTTGGAGTCGTCGATGTAGGTGACCTCGCGGACCACGCCGACCTCGGCGATCCGGTGGGCGTCCGGGCGGAAGGCCCGCAGGCCCTCCCGGACGGCCTTCGGCTCGACGCCGTACGCCCGGGCCAGCGCCGCCGCGGCGAGCGCGTTGGCGATGTTGTGCGGGGCAGGAGGGTTGACGTCCTCGACGGAGCCCAGCTCGGCCGCGTTCTTGGCCCGGTCCTCGATGAAGGCGCGGTCCACCAGCAGCCCGTCCACCACGCCGAAGTTCGACGGGCCCGGGGCGCCGAGGCCGAAACCGATCGCCCGGCAGCCCTCCTCGACGTCGGCCTCGCGGACCAGCGCCTCGGTGGCCGGGTCGGCCAGGTTGTACACGCAGGCGACGACGTTGCCCTCGTAGATCCGGCCCTTGTCGGCGGCGTACGCCTCCATCGAGCCGTGCCAGTCGAGGTGGTCGGGCGCCAGGTTGAGCACCGCGGCCGAGTACGGGCGCAGCGAGGGCGCCCAGTGCAGCTGGTAGCTGGAGAGCTCGACGGCGAGCACGTCGTACGGCTCCTCGGCGAGCACCGCGTCCAGCACCGAGACCCCGACGTTGCCGACGGCGGCGGTGCGCTTGCCGGCGGCGGCGAGGATCGAGGCGAGCATCTGGACGGTGGTGGTCTTGCCGTTGGTGCCGGTGACGGCCAGCCAGGGGGCGGGCTCGCCGGTGCCCGGCAGCGGCTTGCGCAGCCGCCAGGCGAGCTCGACGTCGCCCCAGACCGGCACCCCGGCCGCCTCGGCGGCGGCGAACAGCGGGCTGTCCGGGGCCCAGCCGGGCGAGGTGACGATCAGCTCGGTGCCCTCGGGCAGGCTCGCGCCGTCGCCGAGGCGCACGGTGATGCCCTGCGCCTCCAGCTCGGCGGCCCGGGCGGCCAGGCCCGGCCCGCCGCCGCCGTCCACGACGGTGACGCGGGCGCCGAGGCCGTGCAGGGCGCGTGCGGCGCTGATGCCCGAGACGCCGAGTCCGGCGACGACGACGGGCAGTTCGGAGAAGTCAGGGTTGGTCATCCGGTCCGGTATCCCGCGTAGAAGAGGCCGAGGCCGACGGCCACGCAGAGGCCCTGGATGATCCAGAAGCGGACCACGACCAGGACTTCGCTCCAGCCCTTGAGTTCGAAGTGGTGCTGCAGTGGTGCCATCTTGAAGACGCGCTTGCCGGTCATCCGGAAGGAGCCGACCTGGATGATCACCGACAGGGTGATGACCATGAAGAGGCCGCCGAGCATGATGAGCAGCAGCTCGGTGCGGGAGCAGATCGCCAGACCGGCGAGGGCGCCGCCGAGGGCGAGCGAGCCGGTGTCACCCATGAAGATCTTGGCGGGCGAGGTGTTCCACCACAGGAAGCCGAAGCAGGAGCCCATCAGGGCGGCCGCGACCACCGCGAGGTCCAGTGGGTCGCGGACGTCGTAGCAGCTGACGGTCGCGGTGACGGTGTAGGCGCAGCTCTGCCCGTACTCCCAGACGCCGATGAAGGTGTAGGCGCCGAAGGCCATCACGGAGGCGCCGGTGGCGAGGCCGTCCAGACCGTCCGTCAGGTTCACGCCGTTGGAGGTCGCGGCGATCATGAAGTAGGCGAAGATGACGAACAGCACGGGGCCGATCGACCACTTGAAGTCGCGTACGAAGGACAGCGACTGCGAGGCCGGGCTGAGCCCCCGGTCGTCGTGGAACTGCAGGGCCAGGATCGCGAAGGCAAGGCCGACGATGGACTGGCCGGCCAGCTTCGCCTTGGCCCGCAGGCCGAGCGAGCGGCGCTTGACCACCTTGATGTAGTCGTCCAGGAAGCCGACCAGGCCGAGGCCCGTGGTCAGGAAGAGCACCAGCAGCCCGGAGGCGGTCGGGCTCTCGCCCGTTATCGCCTTGGTGCCGAAGTACGCGATCAGGGTCGCCAGGATGAAGGCGATGCCGCCCATGGTGGGCGTGCCCTTCTTGCTGTGGTGCGCCTTCGGGCCGTCGTCGCGGATGTACTGGCCGTAGCCCTGCCGGGCGAGCAGCTTGATCAGGGCGGGCGTGCCGGCCAGCGAGAGGATCAGGCCGATCATCCCGGAGATGAGGATCTGCTTCATCATCGGGCAGCACCGTCCGTCAGGAGGGCCTCGGCCACCTTCTCCAGCCCCACCGAACGGGATGCCTTCACCAGGACCACATCCCCCGGCCGCAGCTGACTGCGCAGCAACTCGACCGCCGCGTCCGCGTCGGACACCAGCACCGACTCCTCACCCCACGAACCTTCGTTCCTCGCGCCGAGTTCCATGCAGGCCGCCTCGCGTCCGCCGACCGCCACCAGCTTGGTGACGTCCAGCCGGACGGCGAGCCGCCCGATGGCGTCGTGCTCGGCCAGGCTCTCCTCGCCGAGCTCCCGCATCTCGCCGAGCACCGCCCAGGTGCGGCGGCGCTCCGGGCCGCGACCCCCCATCGAGACCAGCGCCCGCAGCGCGGCCCGCATCGAGTCGGGGTTCGCGTTGTAGGCGTCGTTGACGACGGTGACACCATCGGCCCGGTCGACGACCTCCATGCGCCAGCGGGACAGCGCACCCGCCTCGCCCAGGGCTGCGGCGGTGTCGTCGACGGACATCCCGAGCTCCACCGCCACCGCGGCGGCGGCGAGGGCGTTCGAGACGTGGTGCTCACCGTACAGGCGCAGTTGCACGGGCGCGGAACCGGCCGGGGTGGTGAGCGTGAACGACGGCCGTCCGGTGGCGTCCAGGCGAACGTCGGTCGCCCGGACGTGGGCGTCCGGGGACTCCCCGAACAGGACCACCTTCGCCTTGGTGCGGGTGGCCATCGCGCGCACCAGCCGGTCGTCCGCGTTGAGGATCGCGGTCCCGTCGACGGGCAGCGCCTCGACGAGCTCGCCCTTGGCCTCGGCGATCGCCTCCTGGGAGCCGAACTCGCCGACGTGGGCGGTGCCGACGTTCAGGACCACGCCGACCCGGGGCGGGGTGATCGAGGTGAGGTACTCGATGTCGCCCTTGTGCCGGGCGCCCATCTCCATGACGAGGTGCCGGGTGCCGGCCTCGACCCGCAGCGCGGTCATCGGGTGGCCGATCTCGTTGTTGAGCGAGCCGGGCGGGTAGACGGTCGCACCGTGGCGCTGGAGCAGCTGCGCGATCATGTCCTTGGTGCTGGTCTTGCCGGCCGAGCCGGTCAGCGCGACCACGGCGGTGCCCTCGGCGCGGGCGACCACGGTACGGGCCAGCCTGCCGAGCGCCTCCACCACACTGTCGACCAGGACGGCGGGCACGCCGACCGGGCGGGAGGCCAGCACCGCGACGGCGCCGGCCTCGACGGCTGTGGTCGCGTAGTCGTGGCCGTCCACGTGTTCGCCGACGAAGGCTGCGAACAGGCCGCCGGGGCTCACCTTGCGCGAGTCGACCTCGACCGGGCCGGTGACCAGGGTGTCCGGGTCGGCGCCGTCCAGGGTGCCCCCGACTGCGGCGGCCACCTCGGCGAGGGTCAGTGCGATCACTGCTGCTCTACTCCTCGGTCGCCCCGCACGGCCGTGGTCCGCGCGATGGACTCGCGCAGCACCTCCCGGTCGTCGAAGGGGCGGATCTCGTCTCGTACGTACTGGCCGAGCTCGTGGCCCTTGCCGGCCACCAGCACGGTGTCCCCCGCCTGGGCGCGGGCGACCGCCAGCTGGATCGCCTCGGCCCGGTCGGGAACGACCAGGACGGCCCCGCGCTCGGCCTCCGGCACCGCGGCGGCGCCGGTCAGCATAGTGGCGAGGATCGCCAGCGGGTCCTCGCTGCGCGGGTTGTCGCTGGTCAGCAGGGCGGTGTCGGCGAGGCGGGCGGCGATGGCGCCCATCGGGCCGCGCTTGTGCGGGTCGCGGTCGCCGCCGCAGCCGACGACGACGTGCAGCCGGCCCTTGGTGACCTCCCGCAGCGAGGCGAGGACGGCCTGCAGGGCGTCCGGCTTGTGCGCGTAGTCCACGACGGCCACGAACGGCTGGCCGGCGTCCACCCGCTCCAGACGGCCGGGCACGCCGGGGACCGCGGCGACGCCGGCCACGGCCTGCTCCAGCGGCAGCCCGGCGGCGACCAGCAGGGTGATCGCGGCGATCGCGTTGGCGACGTTGAACGGGCCGGGCAGCGGGACGGCGGCCTCGGCCTCGGCGCCGTCCGGGCCGAGCACCCGGAAGGTGGAGCCGACCGGGCCGAGCCGGACGTCCACGGCCCGCCAGTCGGCGTCCGCGGCGCCGGTGGCGGAGAAGGTGGTCACCGGGATCTTGGCCTCGGTGGCGAGCCGGCGGCCGTACTCGTCGTCCAGGTTGACCACGCCGTGGCGGGACTTGCCGGGCTGGAAGAGCCGGGCCTTCGCCTGGAAGTAGTCCTCCATGTCCGGGTGGAAGTCGAGGTGCTCGGGCGTGAGGTTGTTGAACAGCGCGACGTCGTACGCGACGCCGTCGGTGCGGCCGAAGACCAGGGCGTGGCTGGAGACCTCCATGGTCACCGCGTCGGCGCCGCGCTCGGCCATCACGCCGAGGATCGCGTGCAGGTCGGTGGCCTCGGGGGTGGTGCGCTCGCTCTTGATCCGCTCCTCGCCGACCCGCATCTCGACGGTGCCGATCACGCCGGGGTGGCGCCCGGCGCCGCGCAGGCCGCCCTCGACCAGGTACGACGTGGTGGTCTTGCCGTTGGTGCCGGTCAGCCCGATCATCAGCAGCCGCTCGGAGGGGCGGCCGTAGACGATCGCGGCGAGCTCGCCCATGACGGCCCGCGGCCGCTCGACGACCAGCAGCGGCAGACCGGTGCCGGCCGCCAGGTCGGCGCCCGCCGGGTCGGTGAGCACGGCCACCGCACCGGACTCCGCGGCCTTGGCCGCGAAGGCCGCGCCGTGGTGGTTGGCGCCGGGGAAGGCCACGTACACATCGCCCGGGCGGACCGCGCGGGAGTCGTGGGTGACGCCGGTGACGGCGCCGCCCTCGACGGGCGCGAGACCCAGCCGGACGGCCAGCTCGGCCAGCGGCAGAGCGGCGGTCCCGGTCGGGCGGGGCGGACTCACGGTGGTTTGATCGGGTTTCGGCACGGCGGGAAGGCTATCCGCCGAAGGGTGCCCAGGGCCAAACCGGCCCTTCGCCGCACCGTCGGCCGACCCGGCCCGCTCGTCGCTCATGCTCGCTCACGGCTTCCACTCGACGGGCAGGTTGGGCGCCTGGCTGCCGCTCGGCGGGACCTGCAGGGTCTTCAGGGTGAACTCCATCACCTGCTTGAACACCGGGCCGCACAGCTGGCCGCCGAAGTGGCCGTTGACCGGGCCCTGGAGAGTACAGGAGACGGTGACGCGGGGGGCGTCGGCGGGGGCGAAGCCGATGAAGGAGGCGGTGTAGCCGTCGTAGCCGACGCCGTTGGCGGCGCCCCGGTCGGCGGTGCCGGTCTTGCCCGCGACCCGGTAGCCGGGGATGGCGGCCTTGCCGCCGGTGCCCTGCTCGTCGTCGACGACCGACTCCAGCATCGAGGTGAGGGTCTTGGCGGTCTGGTCGCTGACCACCCGGGTCTGCTCCCCCGGCGGCGTCGCGGTGTACTTGCCGTCCGGGCCGGTGACGCCCTGGACGATGCTGGGCGCGACCCGCACCCCGCCGTTGGCGATGGTCGAGTAGACCGAGGTGGCCTGCAGCGCGTTCATTTGCAGCGGGCCCTGGCCGAAGGAGATGTTGTACTTCTCCGAAGCGACCAGGTCCTCCGGCTTCTTGAGCATCCCCGGGGTCTCCCCGGGGAAGTTCAGGCCGGTCGGCTGGGCGACGCCGAACTTGCGCATGTAGCCGTCCAGCACCTTGTTGGCCTGGAGCTGGTTGCCGTCACCCAGGGTCTCGATCGCCTCGATGGTGCCGATGTTGGAGGACTTGGCCAGCACTCCGGCCAGGGTCAGGTACCAGGGGTCGTGGTTGACGTCGTCCTTGAACTGCTGGCCGGCCCGGACCAGCCGGTTGGGGACGGTGACCTTGGTGTCCCAGGTGGCCTTGCCGGAGTCCAGGACGGCGGCCAGGCTCATCAGCTTGGCGGTGCTGCCCGGCTCGTACGCGTCGACCAGGGCGGGGTTGCCCAGCTGCGCCTGCTTGGACAGGCTCAGGTCGTTCGGGTTGAAGCCGGGCGCGGTGGCCATCGCGAGGACCTGGCCGGTCTTCACGTCCTGGACCACCACGTAGCCCTTCTCCGCGCCGGAGTTGGCCACCTGGTCGGTGATCGCCCGCTGGGCGGCCCACTGGATGTCCCGGTTGATGGTCAGCTTCACGTCACTGCCGGGCACGGCCGGGTCCATCGAGCCCCCGGCGGTGGGCACCAGCCGTCCGCCGGCCTGGGCGTAGCTGCTGTGGCCGTCCTTGCCGGCCAGCTGCTGCTGGTACTGCAGCTCCAGCCCCCCGGCGCCCGCACCCTCGCCGTTGACGAAGCCGACCAGGTTGGCGGCCAGCCCGTCGGCGGGGTAGACGCGCTTCTGGGTCTCCCGGTTGAACACCCCGGCCAGCGGGTTGGCGCACTCGTTGTCCACCCGGGTGCGCCCGCCCTGGTCGGCGGGCTTGCCGAGCAGCTTCTTCTGGACCTGGCAGCCCCGCGAGCCGGCCTGCTTCTCCAGGCTCGACTTGAGGTCGCTGATCTGGTTCTTGGCGGCCGGGGTCTGCTGGGCGGCGAGCCGCTTGTAGCGGGACTTGGGGGTGTGCAGGTCGGCGGCGATCCTCTCCTTGGGCACGCCGAGGATCGGCGACAGCAGGGCGGCCGCCTGCTCCGGCGCGTCCGGGATGCCGGTCGCCTCCGGGGTGAACATCGCCGGGTCGGCGGTGATGTCGTACGCGTCGACGGTGGCGGCCAGCGCCACCCCGTCGGCGGACGTTATCGAGCCGCGCTCGGCGGTGATCGGGATGTTCAGGTAGCGGTTGGTGTTGGCGTCGGCGGCCAGCGCGTCCGAGTCGACCAGCTGGAGCTGGATCAGGCGGCCCGCGAAGACCGAGAACACCAGCGACATCACCACGGTGATCACCCGCAGCCGGCGCTTCGGCTCGGCCAGCTTGAGCGCCTTGGGGCGCTGCGGCAGCCGGCTCTTCGGGCGCGGCCGCACCGCCGCCTGGCTGCGGGCCGGCGGCCGGCCCTCCGGACGCCGCTGTTGCGGCGTGCGCGGGGCGCTGCGGGACACGGCGGCCTTGACGGGCTGCACCTTCGCGGGCTGGGCCTTGGCCGCCGACTGGCCGCGCGGGGGCTGGGCCTTCGCGGACGGGGCCTTCGGGGGCTGCGCCTTCGGGGACGGGGCCTTGGCCGGCTGGCCGCGCGTGGGCTGGCTCTTGGCGGGCTGCGGCCGACCGGAGCCGGACTGGCCGCGCGGCGCGGCGGACCGAGGCACCGGGCGGCGGCCGTTGCCGGAGCCCGAACCGGAGGGCTGACGAGGCGTGGTCATCGGCCGGGGCCCCCGTTCGGCGCGGCGGGCGAGGCCGGGTTGAGCTGGATCACCGAGTCGCCGGCCGAGGCCGCCGTCGTCGGAGTCGCCGTGGTGGTCGGTGCGGCCGGTGCGGCCGGTGTCGTCGGCACAGCCGGCGGGGCCGGCGGCTGGGCGGCCGGCGACGGTCCGGTGCTCGGCTGGGCGCCGCCCGGCACGGGCTTGGTCGGCCAGGGGTCGGCCGTGGAGCGCTTCACCGGCGGGCTGTCCTGCGCCGGGCCGGGCGTGCCGACCACCTTGCCTCCGTTCGGGACGTCCAGGAAGGCCATCCCCCCGGCCGGGACCATGCCCAGCTCGGCGGCTCGCCTGGCCAGCGCGTCCGGGGCCGAGCTCTGGTCGATCTGGTGCTGCAGGCTCTGCTGCTCGTCGGTCGCCACGGTGGTCTGCTTCTGCAGCCGGGACAGCTCGAAGGAGCCCTCGTTGAGCGCGGTGTTCAGCGCCAGCAGCCCGAGCAGCCCCGCCGCCAGCAGCACCACGACGAGCACCGCGAACGGCGTGCGCCCCCGGACCGGGCGTTTCCCCGGCCGGACCGTGATGCGTGCCCTCCCCTGTCCGGGGAGTCCTCCCCGCCCCGCCCGGACCTCACCGGCCACCGGCCCCACCGCTCTCCTCCGCCCTTCGGACCCCGCCGGACCGTTCGTCAGCCCCGCTTGCTTCGGTCCCTGATCCTCTCCGCCACCCGCAGCCGTACGGGCGCGGCGCGCCGGTTCTCCTCGATCTCCTCCTCGGTGGCCTGCTCGGCACCGCGGGTGATCAGTTTGAGCCAGGGCTGGTGCTCCTCCGGGATGAACGGCAGCCCCGGCGGGGCGGTGTTGGTCGCCCCGGCGGCGAAGTACTGCTTCACCAGGCGGTCCTCCAGCGACTGGTAGGACATCACGACGATCCGGCCGCCGATCGTGAGGGCGTCCAGCGCCCCCGGGATCGCCCGGTCCAGGACCTCCAGCTCGCCGTTGACCTCGATCCGCAGCGCCTGGAACGTCCGCTTGGCCGGGTTTCCGCCGGTGCGGCGGGTCGCCGCCGGAATGGCGTTGCGCACCAGATCGACCAGACGCGCGCTGTTGGTGAACGGTTCCTTCTCCCGCTCCCGGAGGATCACCGAGGCGATCTTCCCGGCGAACCGCTCCTCGCCGTAGAACTTGAGGATCCGGGCCAGCTCGCCGTGGCTGTAGGTGTTCAGCACCTCCGCCGCGCTGATCCCCCGGGTCTGGTCCATCCGCATGTCCAGCGGAGCGTCCTGTGCGTACGCGAAGCCGCGGTCCGCCTCGTCCAACTGCATCGAGGAGACGCCGAGGTCGAACAGGACGCCGTCCACGCGGTCGATGCCCAGGCGCTCCAGCACCTCGGGGATCTCGTCGTAGACGGCGTGCACCAGCGTCGCCCGGTCGCCGAACGGGGCCAGCCGCTCGCCGGAGAGCTTCAGTGCCTGCGGGTCGCGGTCCACCGCGACGAGCCGGACCTCGGGGAACTGGGTGAGCAGCGCCTCGCTGTGCCCGCCGAGGCCGAGGGTGGCGTCCACCACCACGGCGCCGGGGCGCGAGATCGCCGGCGCCAGGGCGTCCATGCACCGCTGCAGCATCACCGGAACGTGCTTGGGGCCCGGTTCGTTGGTGGTCATGCGCGGTGGCGCCCTTCTTCGTGCGGAGCAGCCCGAGGCCCGGGAGCTGCCACCATTCTCGCCCACCGTCCCCCGGCACGACGAAGCGGCCCGTGGTCCCCGCCCGCTCGAGGGGAAGATCGTGACCGCCCGGCACCGGGGAAGGTGCGCCAGGTGAGCACGGAGCGGGTGGAGGCCACGGGCCGCGTCGACCGGCCGCACCGGCCGGGAAGGCCCGGTTGACGGGCTCCGGCGGGTGTGCTCCACTGCGCCGCAAACTCTATCGCCCAGGCCCTGCCAGTCAATGGTCCGCTCCGGCGCACCACCCGGGCGGCGGAACGGATCACCGCAGGTCGCGGCCGTTGGGGTGGTCCCGCGGCGGCCCGATCCGGGGGCCTTCGGACATCGTCGCGCGCCCCCACCCCACGACCCGCGTACGACCCATCCGGGACCAGCCCGGACAAACCCTCCCGTTGTGGCTATGCACTCGATCACAGCCTCCTGTTCTGTAGCTCTTCACCCCACCGCGGACGCCGGATTCGCACTAACGTCGCCGGCATGACAGTGACCCCCGACCGGCCCACGCCGAACGCCGCTGCCGCTCCCGCCGGACCCACCATCATCGACCGCTTCGTCGCGGCCAACCGCGAGTACGCGGTGACCTTCCAGGACGGCGGCATGGACGCCCGCCCGGTGCAGAAGATCGCCGTGGTGGCCTGCATGGACGCCCGCCTCGACCTGTTCGCGGCGCTCGGCCTCGAACTGGGCGACGCGCACGTCATCCGCAACGCCGGCGGCGTCGTCACCGACGACACCATCCGGTCCCTGACCATCAGCCAGCGCGCCCTTGGCACCCGCTCGATCGCGCTCATCCACCACACCGGCTGCGGCCTGCTCGGGCTCACCGAGGACTTCCGCCGCGAGCTGGAGCTGGAGGTCGGCCAGCGCCCGCAGTGGGCGGTGGAGGCCTTCGTCGACCTGGACGGCGACGTCCGCCAGTCCATGCAGCGCGTGCGCACCTCGCCCTTCCTGCTGCACACGGACGACGTCCGCGGCTTCGTCTTCGACGTCCACACCGGCCTGCTGCGCGAGATCCGGTAGGCGGTCTCCGGCCCCGCCCCCCGCCCCACCGGCATTCGGGGTCGGCCGAATGGTGACTTCTGGCCATCGCGCGGGGGAGAATGCGGCTGCCGGTCGGACCCCGAACCACCTGGGGCGACCGGGCCGCAGGCCGCCTCCCCGACGCCGGATCCGCCATCGGAACCGTCCCCGGGACGGCCGCGTCAAGCATGGGGTGGGGTCCGGCCTCGGGACGGGGCGGGCACAGGGTGCCAGGGAGCGTAAACGGGTGACGAGCTACAACGATCAGGCCGGTCTCGGTGGTCCTGCGGGGGGCGAGCAGAGGGCGAACGGGTACCAGCAGGTCGGGCTCCCCGAGCTCGCCGCGGTCGTGGACCGGATCCGCACCAACATCGAGAGCGTGATCGAGGGCAAGCCGGAGGCCATCCGGATCGCCCTGACCGTGCTGCTCGCCGAGGGCCACCTGCTGCTGGAGGACGTACCCGGCGTCGGCAAGACCATGCTGGCCAAGGCGCTCGCCCGCTCGGTCGACTGCACCGTGCGCCGCATCCAGTTCACGCCCGACCTGCTGCCCTCGGACGTCACCGGCACCAACATCTACGACCAGCAGCGGCACGACTTCGAGTTCCGCCCGGGCGCGATCTTCGCCCAGATCGTGGTCGGCGACGAGATCAACCGCGCCTCGCCCAAGACCCAGTCCGCGCTGCTGGAGTCCATGGAGGAGCGCCAGGTCACCATCGACGGCACCAGCTACGAGCTGCCCTCGCCGTTCATGGTCGTGGCCACCCAGAACCCGGTCGAGATGGAGGGCACCTACCCCCTCCCGGAGGCCCAGCGCGACCGCTTCATGGCCCGGATCTCGATCGGCTACCCCAGCCCCGAGGCCGAGCTCGCGATGCTGGACGTGCACTCCGGCGCCAGCCCGCTGGAGGACCTCCAGCCGGTCGCGCACGCCGCCGACATCCTCAAGCTGGTCGACCTGGTCCGCACCGTGCACATCGCCGACCCGGTCCGCCGCTACGCCGTCGACCTGGTCGGCGCCACCCGCACCAGCCACGAGCTGCGCCTGGGCGCCTCGCCGCGCGCCACCCTGCACCTGGTCCGGGCCGCCCGCGCCGCCGCCGCGCTGGACGGGCGCGACTACGTCACCCCGGACGACGTCCAGCGCCTCGCCGTCCCGGTGCTCGCGCACCGCCTGATGCCGACCGCCGAGACCCAGCTCAGCCGCCGCACCTCCGAGCAGATCGTGACCGACCTGGTCGCCCGGCTGCCGCTGCCTCGCCCGCAGGGCGGCCCGGCCGTCCGGAGGGGCTGAGGTGGTCCAGTCCGACTCGGCGTCAGGGCTGCGGGCCGGCTTCCACGGCCTCACCACCCGGGGCCGGTCCTTCCTCGCCGCCGGGCTCACCGCGGTGGTCTGCGCCTACCTGCTCGACCAGGACGCGCTGCTGCGGGTCGGCGTGCTGCTCGCCGCGCTCCCGCTGGTCGCCGTGGTGGTTGTCGCCAACACCCGGTACCGGGTCGCCAGCGGCCGCCGGCTCAGCCCGCGCCGGGCGATCGCCGGCCAGGAGGCCCGGGTCCACCTGCGGCTCGACAACGTCTCCCGGGTGCCCACCGGCCTGCTGCTCCTGGAGGACAAGGTCCCGTACGTGCTCGGGCCGCGCCCGCGCTTCGTGCTGGACCGGGTCGAGCCGCGCGGCCACCGCGAGGTCTCCTACCGGGTCCGCTCCGACCTGCGCGGGCGCTACCCGCTCGGGCCGCTGCAGCTGCGGCTGTCCGACCCGTTCGGGATGTGCGAGGTGACCCGTGCCTTCACCGCCTCCGACGTCCTCACCGTCGTCCCCCAGGTCCAGGCCCTGCCGTTCGTCCGGCTCAGCGGCGAGTGGCTCGGCCAGGGCGAAAGCCACAGCCGCACCCTCGCGCTGGCCGGCGACGACGACGTGATCCTGCGCGAGTACCGGCCCGGCGACGACCTGCGCCGGGTGCACTGGCGCTCCACCGCCAAGTACGGCGAGCTGATGGTGCGCCGCGAGGAGCAGCCGCAGCGGGCCCGGGCCACCGTCCTGCTGGACACCCGCGAGATCGGCCACCGGGGCAGCGGCCCCGCCTCCTCCTTCGAGTGGGCGGTCAGCTGCGCCGCCTCGGTCGCCACGCACCTGCTGGAGCGCGGCTACCAGACCCAGCTGCTCACCGACACCGGCCTCTCGGTGCCCGGGCCCGGCGCGGGCGGCCACAACAACGCCGCCGACACCTCCGGGCTGATCCTGGACGCCCTCGCGGTCGCCGACCTGTCCGACGGCGGCACGCTCTCCCGCGCCGAGGAGCCGCTGCGCACCGGCGGCGAGGGCCTGCTGGTCGCCGTCCTCGGCGAGCTGGACGACACGCAGACCGCCCGGCTGGGCCGTCTGCGCAGCCGTACCGGCGGGGCGATCGCCTTCCTGCTGGACACCGGCACCTGGGCCGGCCTGCGGATGCTCGCCCCGAACACCGGCGGCGACGAGGTCCGGGCCCGGGTCCGGCAGCTGCGCGAGGCCGGCTGGACGGTCATTCCGGTGCGCGCCGGCGACTCCGTACCGGACCTGTGGCGGGCCGCCGAAGGCGCCAAGACGACCGCCCCCAACCGAGAAGAGGCCGGCGCGTGACCACCCGGGCCAAACTGACCGTCTACGCGGCGCTGGCCACCGCCCTCGCCTCGTTCTGCCTGCTCCCGCTGCTGACCTCGCGCAGCTGGCTCACCCACGCCGTCCTGGTGATCACCGTCGTCGCCGGGGTCGGCGCCGGCCTGCGCCGCTCCCCGCTGTACCGCTGGACGGTGCCGGTCGGGCAGCTGCTGGTGCTGCTCCTGCTGGTGGTCATCGGCTTCGCCGGGAGTGCGCTGCCCGGGCCGTCCTCGCTGCGGGTCCTGGACCAGGTCTTCTCCACCGGTCTGGACGACATCCAGCAGTACGCGATCCCGGCGCCGCCCACCGCCGGCCTGCGGCTGATCCTGGTCTCGGCGGTCGGCCTGATCGCCGTCGTGGTGGACAACGTCGCGGTGACCTACCGGCACTCGGCCCTGGCCGGGCTGCCGTTGCTGGCCCTCTACTCGATCGGCAACGGCCTGTCCGGGGACCACGGCAGCTGGCTCTGGTTCGCGGCCGCCGCGGCCGGCTACCTGCTGCTGCTCTTCGCCGAGGGCCAGGACCGGGTCTCCCGCTGGGGCCGGGTCTTCCGCGGCACCGCCCGCGGCACCGTGAGCTCCTCCAAGGTCAGCCCGGGCGGCCGACAGGTCGGCGTCCTGGCGCTGGCCGTGGCGATACTGCTCCCGGTCGTCCTCCCGCACTGGGACGCCGGGCTGCTGCACTCCGGCTCCGGCGGAAGCTCCGGCAAGGGCACCGGCGGGAGCGTGGCGACCAGCCTCGACCCGCTGGTCAGCCTGGAGTCCGCGATCACCAAGCCCACCGACGCCGAGCTGCTCAGCTACACCATGGACAGCGAGCTGGCCGACCAGATCTACCTGCGGACCGGCTCGCTGGACCAGTTCGACGGCACCAGCTGGCGGCTCGGCAGCACCACGGTCAACGACCTCCCGGCATCGCTGCCCGCCCCCGAGGGCCTGCGCAACGCCAACGTCCCCCGGGTCGAGGCAGACTTCCAGATCAGCGACCGGCTGGAGAGCAGCTGGCTGCCGCTGCCCTACCCGGCCGCCGCCGTCCAGGTCCCCAACCGCGGGGACTGGAAGCTCGACCCGCTGACCCGCACCGTCATCCCGAGCAACGACAAGGCGATCCGCGGGCTGCGCTACCACGCCAGTGCCCTGGACCTGCGGCCCACCGCCAACGAGCTGCGCCTGGCGCCCATCGCGCCGCAGGACATCCGGGACCACTACACCGTCGTCCCGTCCGACCTGCCGGGCGTGGTCGCCGACCAGGCCCGGTCGATCACCGGCGGCGCGCAGAACGACTACGACCGGGCGATGGCCCTGGTGAACTGGTTCACCGGCCCGGACTTCAAGTACGACACCTCGGTCAGCGCGGGCACCGGCAGCAACGCCATCGCGGTCTTCCTGCGCGACCGCCGGGGCTTCTGCGTGCACTTCGCCTCCACCATGGCGGCGATGGCCCGGGTGCTGAAGATCCCGGCCCGGGTCGCCGTCGGGTTCACCCCCGGCGACAACAAGGGCGGCAACGTCTACTCGGTGAGCGGCCGGATGTACCACGCCTGGCCCGAGCTGTACTTCGCGGGCTACGGCTGGCTGCGCTTCGAGCCGACCCCGAGCCGCGGCATCGCGACGCACTACAACGAGACGTCCGGCGCCGCGACCACCGCGCCGACCCAGCACGCGACCACCGCCCCGCAGACCGCGTCGGCCGCCCCGGCGCCGTCCGCCGCCTCGGACTGCACCGCCAAGCAGCGCCAGCTGGGCGACTGCGGGCCGAAGGGCAGGACCGCCGCCAAGACCGCCGAAGAATCCTGGCTGCTGTCCGGGCAGGTGCTCGGCACCCTCGCCGCGGTGGTGGCGGTGATCGCACTGCTGCTCGTCCCGATGCTCTGGCGCACGGCCGTACGCCGTCGCCGGCTCGGCGGCGGCGGGCGGCGCCGCCCCGGCGGGACCGGGTCCGCGGAGCTGACCGACGCCCAGGTGCTGGCCGCCTGGGACGAGCTGGTCGACTCCGCCTGGGACCTCGGAATTCCCCCGGACGAGTCACGCACCCCGCGCTCGGCCGCACGACGGATCACCGAGAAGGCGGACCTGGACGCGGACTCGGCGGCCGCCGCCGGCTGGCTGGCGCTGGCCACCGAGCGGGTGCTGTACGCCCCGCCCGGCCAGACCACCGCGGCACCGCTGGCCGCCGACGTCCACACGGCCCGGCGTGGCCTGCAGGCGAGCGTCGGACGGGCCGGGCGGACCAGGGCGCTGCTGCTGCCGCCGTCCTCGGCGCAGCTGTGGTGGCGGACCTCCGACGCGGTGCGGGCGGCCCGGGCGGCCGTCGGCACCCGGGCGGCCCGGACGGGCGAGGCGGCCACCGCCCCGCTCCGGCGGGTCTTCACCCGGCGGCCCAGGCCGGACGCCGCCCCGTCGGACACTCAGGAGTCCTGAGCTCCGGGCCGGACACGGCAGACGCCGGGGGCGGGCAGTCGATCGACTGCCCGCCCCCGGCGTCTTAGGTCTCGGTCGCGCCGTACGGCCCGACGGCTCAGAAGCCGCCGGTCTGCTCGTCCCGACGGCGCTGCCAGCGCTGCTCGACCCGATCCATCATCCCGGCCTTGCGGCGCGGGGCGGCGGCCTGGCGGGGCCCGGAGCCCTGGGTCGCGGGCCCGCGGCGCCAGCCCGTCACGGCGAACACCGCGCACCCGAGCATGACCAGGAAGCCCACGACGCTGACCCAGATCTGATCCGGTACGACCATGCCGCCCATCAAGAGGCCGATCCCCACCACGAATCCGGCGATGGCCAGGTAGACCCGCCGACGGGTGTAAGTGCGCAGCCCGGTTCCCTCAAGCGCCGACGCGAATTTGGGATCTTCGGCATACAGCGCTCGCTCCATCTGGTCGAGCAGTCGCTGCTCGTGCTCCGAGAGCGGCACGGAGTCCTCCTACTCGTCGGTCGCGGGTGCGACCGGTCCGCCCACCCCGGTCGGGGAGGCAAGTCCAATCAGCCTTGGGGCACACGGTCGGACGCCTGTGCGGGGGACCCGGCCCGTGTCGTCCATATGCCCCACGCATCCGGCTGTCATGCTTTCCGGCTTTACCCAGATCATACGGTCCGTAGGCCCGTTACGGAGTGGTCTGCGCCGCGTGGGACGGGCCACTTCGACCGGGCACGGCCGCACCCGTGCCAACGCGCCACGCCCCGGACAAGTGCCCGACCCGATGGAATCGGTCCGGACCTGGGGAGCTCCGCCGCCGGAGCGCGGAAACCGGCCGGACAGCCGGGCCGGACAACCGGCGGGCGACCGGAACGCGAACCGCCGCCGTACGGTGCGCGAACCGTACGGCGGCGGTAGGTCTCGCGAAGGCTTCGCGAAGGCCGCGAAGGCCCGGTGACGGACGGCTCAGGCCAGGGTGGCCAGCAGGTGCAGCTGGGTCGCCACGGCGTGGAAGGCGGGCTGCTCGGCGGCGGCCTCCTCCAGCTTCAGCAACGCCTCCAGCGCGCCCGGCTCGGTGTCCACCAGCACCCCGGGGACCAGGTCGGCGAAGACCCGGACGCCGTGCACCGACTCCACCCGCAGGCCCGCGGCCTCGGCCAGCCGACCCAGCTCCTCGCCGGTGAAGCGGCGCGGCATCGGGTCCTGCTCGCCCCAGCGGCCGTCGGTCGCGGAGAGCACCGTCCGAGCCTCGTTGAAGTGGCCGGCCAGCGCGCGGGCCAGCACGGCGCCGTTGCGGTTGGCGGCCAGCAGGCTGACCAGGCCGCCCTTGCGCAGGGTGCCGGCCAGGCTGCCCAGCGCCTCCGCCGGGTCGTCCACGACCTCGAGCACACCGTGGCAGAGCACGGCGTCCACGGTGCCGGGGGTGACCAGCTCGGGCAGCGTCTGGGTGTCGCCCTGGACGGCGCGCACCAGGTCCGTCACGCCGGCCTCGGCGGCCCGGCGCTCCAGGGCGAACAGCGCGTCCGGGCTCGGGTCGACCACGGTCACCCGGTGGCCGAGCTTGGCCACCGGCACGGCGAAGTTACCGGTGCCGCCGCCGGTGTCGACCACGTCGAGCACCGGCTGGTCCAGCTCGGCCGCCCGCTTCTCCAGGGCTGCCCGCACCACCTCCCACACCACGGCGGTACGCAGGGCACTGCGGGGACGCGTCGGGTACAAGGTGGGACTCCTTGGCACGTGCAGTTCGATCAGGATGCCTCCACCTTAAGCCTGCCGGGTGCTCAAGCCCGCCGGGTGCTCAAGCCCGCCGGGCGTTCATGCCCGCCGGGCGCGCGGGCCGTCCACCCCCGGCCGCTCGTCGCCGTCCAGCGGCAGCCGCGGCGCGGGCGGGACCACCCGCAGGCCCAGCAGCCGCGCGACCAGACGCAGGAACAGGGCGGTGTTGCGGATCAGGTCGTCGGCGTCGCGGGCCGACGCGGCGCCCCGGATCCCGGCCTCCGCGGCGGCCCGTCGGCGGGCGCCGGCGCCGTAGTAGAGCGCCCATTCGGCGAGCTCCGGGGCCACCTCGGGCAGCACCTCCCAGGCGCTACGGATGGCCTTGCGCCGCCGCGGGTTCTTCTCCGGGCGGCCGCGCACGGCCAGGACAGCCGCCACCGTGCGCAGCGCGGCCAGGTGGGCGGTGGCGTAGCGCTCGAGCGGGTCTTCCAAGGCGCGGGCCCGGGCGAGGGTGCGGTGGGCGTCGGCGAGCAGGTCGAGGGCGGCCGGCGGCGCGGCGGTCCGGCGCGGCACGGGGTGGACGTCCCGGCCCGCGGGGCGTGCGCCCGACGGGCCCGGGGTGACGGGGAGGGCGGCGGAGTGGAGGCGGGCGGTGACGGGCTCAGGGTGGCTGATGGTCATGGTCTCCCCCGTTCCGAGGCAGCGCGCGGACCGGGTGGTCCGTGCTCCTCCATCGTGAACGGCACCACTGACAATCCGTCCGCTCCGGCGCCTGGCCCCGGACACGCGGATCGGCGGCGGGCGCGGACCCTCCCCCGGTCCGCGCCGCCGCCGTCTTCCGTCGCTCCGCCGTTCCCCCCGTGGGCGGCGGTGGCGAACTTCCCCCGTGGCCGGTCTCCCCCCGGCCCGCTCCGCCGCCCCGTGCCGGCGGTGCGGGGACCGTGACCAGCCCCGTCGCGGATCTCCCCCGTCGTCCCCCTGGCCATCACGGCCGGAGGGTTGGACGGATCCGCCACCCGGGTGGAGCGGCGCCCGACGCGCCGTTCCTCCCGGGTGCCACTACTCTCCCGTCTCCGCAGGTCGCAGGCCATCCGCTCACGTACTCAACCGCGGATCTGAGTATCCGTACTCAGTCCCCCCGCGCCGGAACCGACGCACGTCCGCACGGCGTCCCGGGTCCCGGTACGGTACGGCGGGGCCGACCGGAACCGGCCCGGGTTCACGAGGAGGGGGAGGCCATGACGATCCTGCCGCTGATCTTCACCAGCGGACTGGCCAGCGGAATCAACGCCTATGCGGTGGTGCTGCTGCTCGGGCTGCTGGGCCGGTTCGCCGACGCGCAGTCGGTGCCGCACGCGCTGGAGCGCACGGACGTGCTGATCGCGGCCGCCGTGCTGTTCGCGATGGAGGCGGTGGCCGACAAGATCCCGTACGTGGACAGCGTCTGGGACGTCGTGCACACCGTGATCCGGCCGATCGCCGGGGCCACCGTGGGCGTGCTGATCGCGAGCAACGACCCCGGCTCGCTGAGCGAGGTCGCGGCCGGTGTGATGGGCGGGACCACGGCGCTGGTCAGCCACCTGGTGAAGGCCTCGCTGCGGATGGCGGTCAACACCTCTCCCGAGCCGGCCAGCAACATCGTGGTCAGCATGGCGGAGGACCTCTCGGTGGCCGGCCTGGTCACCCTGGCGATCTTCCACCCCTGGCTGGCCGCGTCGATCGCCGCCGTGGTCCTGGCCGTCGGCCTGCTGCTGGTCTGGCTGGCGATCAGCAAGATCCGCGCCTTCCGGGCCCGCCGCCGCGAGCGCAAGGCCGCCCGGGCCGTGGGGAGCGCGTACGCCGGGCAGCCGGGGGCCTGACCGGCGGGCCCGAAGCCGGGCCCCAGGGGCTGTCTTCGAACTCCCGTCGTCCGCCCGGAGGGCGGGCGGGGCGGCGTTGGGGTGCGTGCATCGCAAGGCGGAGGAGGAAGTCCATGCGGTGGGGGCACCTCCCGGCCGCCAGGCTGGGGGACATCGGCGACCGACGACAACGCAGCGAGGTGCGTTTGTGCCCTGGGGGTACCTCCCGGCCGAAGGCTGGAGGAGCGTCGCCCCGCAGACGGGAGTTCGAAGACGGGCCCTAGGATCGGGTGCCATGGCACGGATCGTCATCATCGGCGCAGGAATGAGCGGGCTCGCGGCGGCCTCCCGGCTGGCGACCCTCGGCCACCGGGTGACGGTCTGCGAAGCGAGCGGCACGTACGGGGGCATGGTCGGCCGCTACGAGCGCGACGGCTTCGCCTTCGACACCGGGCCGGGGCTGCTCGCGCTCCCCGCCGTCTACCGCGACCTCGCGCTGAAGACCGGCAAGGAGCCGCTGGAACAGCTGGTCGAGCTGGCCCCGGTCGATCCGGAGAGCCGGCACCTGTTCCCCGACGGCACCGCCGTCGCCCTGCCCAACGCCTCCCGCGGCGGCGTCAGCCAGGCCCTGGACGCGGCCTTCGGGGCCGGCTCGGGCGCCCGCTGGAGTGCGGTGATGAACCACGGCCGGACGGTCTGGGAGGCCACCCGCCGCCCGCTGCTGGAGGAGCCGCTCCCGGCCGACCGGGCGTTCCTGGGCACCGACCCGTACCCCGTCCCGCCGCGCACCGGCCTGGCCCGGCTGCGCCGCGCCGTCCCGTGGACCCTGCACGACGTGGCGGCGCGCCAACTGGACGGCCACCCCGGCCTGACCGCCCTGCTGTTCGAGTCCGCGGTCCGGTACGGCTTCGCCCCGGGCCTGGCCCCCGCCGGGGCCACCGTGCTGCCGTACATGGAGCAGTCCTTCGGCGTCTGGTACGTCCGGGGCGGCCTGCGCGCCCTGGCGGAGGCGGTGTACCGGCGCTGCGAGCTGCGCAGGGTCGACTTCCGCTTCGCCACGCCCGTCACCCGGGTCGTGGTGGAGGACGGCCGGGCGCGCGGCGTCGAGACGGCGGACGGCCGGATCGACGCGGATCTGGTGCTCTCGGCGATGGACTCCGACGCGCTGTTCGGCCACGGCCTGGCCGAGTGGCCGGGGAAGCCCGCCGAGGCGTGGACGCCGTCCGGGGCGCCCGCCCGGTTCGGCGTGCTGCTCGCGCTGCGCGGCCCCCGACCGGAGGGCACCGCGCACCGCACGGTGGTGCACGCGGCCGACCTCGCCGCCGAGGAGCGGGCCCTGACCGGCCTGGCCCCGCTCTGCGAGCGCCCCACCGTGCAGGTGCTGCGCCCGGACGACCCCGCGCTGCGCCCCGACGACGCGCACGAGAGCGTGGTGCTGACCGCGACCGTCCCGGCCCAGGGCGTCGTCGACTGGACCGCCCCCGGTGTCGCCGAGCGCTACGCCGACCGGCTGCTCGCCCACGTCGACGCGGCCGGCCTGGGCCTGCGCGAGCGGGTGCTGTGGCGGGTCGTGCGCACCCCGGAGGACACCCGCCGGGAGACCGGCGCCCCGGGCGGCTCGGTCGCCCTGCCCGTCCTCGCCGGAACCGACGGCGACTGGCTGAAGACCGCCAACGAGTCCCCCGTCCCCGGCCTGTACCTCATCGGCGGCACCGCCCACCCCGGCGGCGGGCTCGCCCGCGTCGGCATGTCGGCCTGCATCGCCGCCAACCTGGTGGGCCCGGCGTAAGCGCGCCCCGGACAAGGCGAAAGGGGGCCGATATCGGCCCCCTTTCGCCTTGTCCGGTCGCGTCAGCCCTGGTGCCAGGTGTTCTGCTGCTGGTAGCCGTAGTTCTGGTCGTAGACCGGCTGCGGCGGGATGCCCTGGGTCTGCGGGTCGGGCTGGGGCTGCCACTGCTGCTGGTGCTGCTGCTGGGCGTTCGGGTCCCAGGCCTGCTGGTGCTGCTGGTAGCCCGCGTACTGGTCCTGCTGCGGCATCTGCTGCTGGCTCTGCTGCTGCGGGTAGGCGCCGTACGGGTCCTGCTGCTGCGGGATCTGCTGCGGGTCCTGCTGCTGCGGGTAGGCGCCGTAGGACTGGTCGTAGGCGAAGGCGGGCTGCTGCTGGGTCTGCCACTGCTGCTGGTCGTAGCCGCCCTGGTAGGCGGTGGCGTACGGGTCCTGGGCCTGCTGCTGCGGCTGCTGCTCGTAGTACGCGGGGGCGTAGATGCCGTCCTGGGCGAGCTCCTGCATCGCGAAGGCGGCGGTCTGCTCGACCTCCGGCAGCTCCTCGGGCACCGGCTGGACGGCCGGGGGCTCCTCGACGGCGCTGACCTCGCCGATCCGCTCCTTGGCGACCGCGACGGCCGCCACCGCGGCCCCGCCGCCGGTGAGGGCGCTGAGCAGCGGCACCTTGGCGAGCGGGCCCGGCAAGCTGCCGTCGGCCTTCCGCAGGGACCAGCCGTCCCGGTAGCCGCGCTTGACCGAGAGCGTCACGAAGGTCTGGCCGACCGCGAACAGCACCGCGCCGGCCCCGATCACCACGACCGACCCGAGGCTCATCCCGGCGGCCACGCCCAGGAAGCCGACCAGGGCCAGGGCCCGCCAGTGCAACGGCGCCCGGTTCTGCAGCAGCACCTCGGCGACCAGCCAGAGCGCCACCACCGCCAACGCGGCGTACAGCAGCAGGTATCCGATGCCCATCCGCCCGCTACCTCCAGTCGCGTGCCCGCGCGTCCACGCCGCGCGTGTCCGGCGACTGTACCGGTTCAACGGCCGGGGTACCGCATTGCGTTCCCACCGCACCCGGAACCGGCCGCACACGACCGAGCCCGTCCCCGTCGGAACGGTGACGGACTCGTGAACACCCGACGTCAGCACGGCAGTCGGGCAGGACCACGCGCAGGCGGCGGGCTGCGGCTCAGCGCTTGTGCAGCCCCAGGTTCTGGTAGATCTCCAGCGTCGCCGTCGAGTGGTTCAGCGTGATGAAGTGCAGACCGGGCGCACCCTCGGCCAGGAGCCGTTCGGCCATCGCCGTGGCGTGCTCCATGCCGACGGCCCGCAGCGCCGCCGGGTCGTCGATGGCCGCCCGCAGGCGGGCCTCCAGGTCGGCGGGGAAGGGCGAGCCGCTGAGCTGCGGGAAACGCTCCAGCTGCTTGGCGTTGGTGACCGGCATGATCTCCGGGATGATCGGCGTCTCGCAGCCGGCGGCGGTCACCCGGTCGCGCAGCCGCAGGTAGTCGTCCACCTCGAAGAACATCTGGGTGATCGCGTAGTCGGCCCCGGAGCGGATCTTCGCCACGAAGTGCCGGATGTCGTCGTCCCAGTTGCTCGAACGCGGGTGCATGTTCGGCGAAGCCGCGACGCCGACGCAGAAGTCGCCGATGCCCTTGATCAGCTCCACCAGCTCGTACGCGTAGGTGACGCCCTCGGGGTGGCTGACCCACTCGCCCAGCGGGTCGCCCGGCGGGTCACCCCGGACGGCGAGGACGTTCCGCACGCCCTGGTCGGCGTACTGGCCGATGATGTTGCGCAGCTCCGCGATCGAGTGGTCGACGGCGGTCAGGTGGGCGACCGGGGTCAGCGTGGTCTCGGTGGCGATCCGGCCGACCATGTTGACCGTGCGCTCGCGCGAGGAGCCGCCCGCGCCGTACGTCATGCAGACGAAGTTCGGGTCGAGCGGTTCGAGTCGACGGATGGCGTCCCAGAGCTTCTGCTCACCGACCTCGGTGCGCGGCGGCATGAACTCGAAGGAGAAGGAGCGCTTGCCGGCCGCCAGGAGTTCGCGGACGGTCAGTGCGCGATCCGTTCTCGTGGAAGCGATACCGAGTGCCATGCTGGCAGGCTATCCGCCCCTCATGGAGGCCGGACAACCCGATTCCACGGATTGAGACAATTAGTGGACGGCATTCCGGTTGACCCCGCAGGGCCGCTCGCACGCCCGTTCCCAGCCGCCCAGCTACGCTTGCTGCACCCCAGAGAACCAGCGGAGCCCCATCGTGACCTCGTCCAGCACCCGGCCGGCCAACCCCATTGACGTGGAGGACGTCCGCACACGCGTCAACGCCGCGCTCGCCGCGTTCATGGACGGCCAGTCCGCGCTGCTCGGCAAGATCTCGCCCCAGCTGGTCCCCGCGTCCGACGCGCTGCGCGACTTCCTGCTCGACGGCGGCAAGCGGCTGCGCCCGGCCTTCTGCTACTGGGGTTGGCGGGCCGCCGGCGGCCCGGCCAGCCCGGGGGGCGACGGGGGCGACGGGGGCGACGGGGGCGACGGGATCGCCAACGCGGCCGCCGCCCTGGAACTGCTCCAGGCGAGTGCCCTGGTGCACGACGACCTGATGGACCGCAGCGACACCCGCCGCGGCCTGCCCTCGATCCACCGCCGCTTCGAGGCACTGCACCGCGACAGCGGCTGGCGCGGGGACCGCGAGCAGTACGGCGCCTCGGCCGCGGTGCTGCTCGGCGACCTGCTGCTGATCTGGTGCGACGAGCTGTTCCTGCGGTCCGGCCTGGAGCCGGCCGCCGTGCTGGCCGCCAAGCCGGTGTTCGACCTGATGCGCACCGAGGTCATGCTCGGCCAGTACCTGGACGTGCTGGAGCCGGTGGCCGGCGACTCGACGGACGAGGGCGCGCTGGACCGGGCGCAGACGGTGCTGCACTACAAGTCCGCGAAGTACACGATCGAACGCCCGCTGCAGGTCGGAGCACTGCTGGCCGGGGCCGGACCCGAGCTGGTCGAGGCCCTCGGGGCGTTCGGGCTGCCACTGGGCGAGGCCTTCCAGCTGCGGGACGACCTGCTCGGCGTCTTCGGGGACCCGGCGGTCACCGGAAAGCCGGCCGGGGACGACCTGCGCGAGGGCAAGCGCACCCTGCTGGTCGCGCACGCGATGCGCGGCCTGCCCACCGCCGACGCCCGGCACCTGGACGAGCGGCTCGGCGCGCCGGACCTGGCACCCGAGGAGGTTGCCGGGCTGCGCGAACTGGTCGCCCACAGCGGCGCGCCCGAGCTGGTGGAGCACCGGATCGAGGAGCTGATGCGGCAGTCGCTGGCCGCGCTGCAGGCGGCCCCGCTGGTGGACGAACGGGCCCGCGGGGTGCTGCTGGCACTGGCCGAGGCCGCCACCATCCGCAAGTACTGAAGACGTGGCCGAGGCCGCAACCGTCCGCAAGTACTGAGAAAGTGGCCGAGACCGCCACCGTCCGCGAGTACTGGCGGACGGCGACGGCCTCAAAGGCGGTCCTCGGCGGCGGTCAGAGCGCCGCGCGCACCCGGCGGGACAGCTCGGCGGCGGCCGCCCGCGGGTCCTCTGCGGCGGTGATGGCCCGGACCACGACGATCCGGCGGGCACCGGCGGCCAGCACCTCGTCCAGGTTGCCGAGGTCGATCCCGCCGATGGCGAACCACGGCCGGTCGGTGGCCTGCTTCGCCGCGTACGAGACCAGGCCGATGCCCGGCGCCGGGCGGCCCGGCTTGGTCGGGGTCGGCCAGACCGGGCCGGTGCAGAAGTAGTCCACCCCGGGTTCGGCGACCGCCGCGTCCACCTCGGACTCGGCGTGGCAGGACCGGCCGATCAGGACGTCCTCGCCGAGGATCGCCCGGGCGGCCGGCACCGGCAGGTCGTCCTGGCCGAGGTGCAGCACGTCCGGCCGGGCCGCGTGGGCGACGTCGGCGCGGTCGTTGACGGACAGCAGCTTGCCGTGCCGACGGCAGGCGTCGGCGAAGACCTCCAGGGCCGCCAGCTCCTGCTTGGCCTCCAGGCCCTTGTCACGCAGCTGGACGATGTCCACCCCGCCCGCCAGCGCCGCGTCGAGGAACTCGGCGAGGTCGCCCTGCTCGCGGCGGGCGTCGGTGCACAGGTAGAGGCGCGCGTCCGCCAGGCGGGCGCGCGGCGTGTCCGCCGCCATCAGATCAGCATCGCCTGGGCGCGGCGCTTGACCTCGGTGCCGCGGTTCTCCCGCAGTGCCTGGATCGGGCTGCCGGGCAGCGACGGGTCCTCGGTGAAGAGCCACTCCAGGATCTCCACGTCGTTGTACCCGCAGTCGCGCAGCACGGTCAGGGTGCCGGACAGGTGCTTGACCAGCCCCTGGCCGTCGATGAACGCCGCAGGGACCTGCAGCGACTTGTTCGGGCCCCGCCGGACGGCGATCAGGCCGCCGCTGCGGACCAGGTCGCGCACCTCGGTGACGCGCACCCCCCACTGCTCGGAGATGTCGGGGAGGTACATCCACTCGGCGACCAGGGCTTCAATCTTGCTTTCGATCTCACTCACGCCACCAGACTGCCACCTCCGCGGCCCGCCGCGCACCAGCCGCTACCCGGCGACCGCCGACTTCAGCGGAACCGAGGGGTCCGCCGCGCGGGCCGGGTCCAGCGCCGTACCGCGTTCGATCAGCTTCCGGCCCTGGGTGAGGTCGCGCGGCCGGTCCACGGTCAGCAGCGCGCTCGGCACCCCGTCGCGCAGCCAGAGCACCGCCCAGGAGCCGTCCTGCGGACTGCCCCGCCACAGCGGCTCGTCGCCCTCGGCGTGCCGGCCCACGTACTGGACCATCCGCCCGAACTGCTCCGACCAGAAGTACGGCACCGGGTCGTACGGCGGCGCGTCCGCACCGAGGACGGCGGCGGCCGCCGCCTCGCCGGACTGCAGCGCGTGGTCCCAGTGCTGGACGGCCAGCCGGCCGCCGGCCCGGGCCGAGGGGTAGCTGACGCAGTCCCCGGCCGCGAAGACACCGGGCAGGCTGGTGCGCAGCCTCGCGTCCACCACGATGGCGCCGGTCCCGTCCAGTTCGACGCCGGAGCCAGCCAGCCACTCGGTCGCGGGCCGGGCGCCGATGCCGACCACCACCTCGTCGGCGGGCAGGTGCGAGCCGTCCGCCAGCAGCACCGCGCCGGGCTCGACGGCGGCCACGCCGACCCCGCAGCGCAGGTCGACGCCGGCCTCGGCGTACCAGGCGGCCATCGCCGAGCCGATCGCGGTCGGCAGCGCGCCGGGCAGCGGCGCCGGGCCCGCCTCGACCACGGTCACCTCGCAGCCCGCCTCGCGGGCGGCGGTGGACACCTCGGCGCCGATCCAGCCCGCGCCGACCAGCACCAGCCGCAGGCCGGGGCGCAGCAGCGCGCGCAGCGCCAGCGCGTCGTCCAGGGTGTGCAGCAGGTGGGCCCGCTCGGCGCCGGGCAGGGCGCGCGGGACGGCGCCGGTGGCGATCACCAGCGAGCCGTACGGGAGGTCGCCGGCGTCGGTGTGCAGCACGCCGGGGGTGAGGCCGGTGGCCCGGCGCCCGGTGCGGACCTCGATGCCGAGGTGCGCGTAGTCGATGTCCAGGGTGGTGCTGTCGCTCTTGCCGAGCAGCACGTCCTTGGAGAGCGGTGGCCGGTCGTACGGCGCGTGCGGCTCCTCGCCGACCAGCGTGATCCGCCCCCGCCAACCGCCCTGCCGCAGCTTCAGGGCGCACTGCGCCCCGGCCAGCCCGGCCCCGACGACGACCACCTGATCCGTCCCGCTCAGCTCTGCCACGCCCGTCACTGTACTCAGCGCGACGCCACCGCTTCCGGGCCGTCCACCCTTCGTTCAGGCGCGGCCTCGCGCCGAGCGGCCCCCTTCCGCCTCCCCCGGTCCACCCTTCGTCCGGCCCTTCGGCCGGGCCGGGCCCCGGCGTTATGGTGGGGACACCATCACGGGAGCCCGGCGAACCGGGCTGAGAGGCGGGCTGGCACGGCCTGCGACCGTCCGAACCTGATCCGGGTCATACCGGCGAAGGGAGAAGAGCAGCTTTGACACGCATGCCATCAGGCGCCCCACCCGACGTCCTGGTGATCGGCGGGGGCATCATCGGCCTCGCCGTCGCCTGGCGGGCGGCGCAGCGCGGGCTGCGGACCGTCGTGGTCGACCCCACCCCCGGCGGCGGGGCGGGCAAGGTCGCGGCCGGGATGCTCGCCCCGGTCACCGAGCTCCAGTACGGCGAGGAGCCGCTGCTGCGCCTCGGCATGGCCTCCAACGAGCGGTACGCGGACTTCGTCGCCGAACTCACGGAGGCGAGCGGCGGCCAGGACACCGGCTACCGCCAGTGCGGCACGATCGCCGTCGCGCTGGACTCCGACGACCGCGAGGAACTGCGCGAACTGCACGCATTCCACCGGCGGCTGGGCCTGGACTCGACCTGGCTGACCGGCCGGGAGGCCCGCAGGCTGGAGCCGATGCTCGCCCCCGGGGTGCGCGGCGGCCTGCACGTCGCGGACGACCACCAGGTGGACGGCCGGCGGATGCTCACCGCGCTGCTGTCGGCCGGGGAGCGCGCCGGCGTCGTCGTCCGGGCCGCCGAGGCGGTTGAGCTGCTGGTCGAGGGCGGCCGCGCGGTCGGCGCCCGCCTGAGCACGCACGAGACCGTGACCGCCGACCAGGTCGTGCTCGCCGCCGGCCCGCACAGCCACCGGCTGGCCGGTCTGCCCGAGGGCGTGCTGCCCGCGATCCGCCCGGTGAAGGGACAGGTGCTGCGCCTGCGGGTCCCCGACGCCTACCGGCCGTTCCTCTCCCGCAACGTCCGCGCCGTGGTGCGCGGCCGGCACATCTACCTGGTACCGCGGGAGAACGGCGAGCTGGTGATCGGCGCGACCACCGAGGAGCAGGGCTACGACACCACGGTCACCGCCGGCGGGGTGTACGAACTCCTGCGCGACGCGCACGAGTTGGTCCCGGGTCTCACCGAACTCCCGCTCGCCGAGACCTCGGCCGGTCTGCGCCCGGGCTCGCCCGACAACGCGCCGCTGCTCGGCCCGACGTCACTGCCCGGGCTGGTCGCCGCCACCGGCCACTACCGCAACGGCGTGCTGCTCACCCCGGTGACCGCCGACCTGCTCTCCGAGTACCTGGCCACCGGCGAACTCCCCGAACTGGCACAGCCGTTCACCCCCACCCGGTTCTCCCCCACCCCCGCTCGCCCCACCACGAAGGCCCTGGCATGACCGAGATCGCACCGAACGAAACCGGCCCGAACGAGATCGCACCGAACGAAACCGGCCCGGACGAGATCGCACTGACCGTCAACGGCAAGCCCCGCGAGGTGCCCGCCGCGACGACCCTCGCCGAGGTGGTGGCCACCGTCAGCCGGGCCAACTCCGGCGTCGCCGCCGCCCTCAACGAGGCCGTGGTGCCCCGCAGTTCGTGGTCCGAGACGCCGCTGACCGCGGGCGACCGGGTCGAGATCCTCACCGCCGTGCAGGGAGGCTGAGATGGCCGACGACCTGCTGACCATCGCCGGGACGAGCTTCTCCTCCCGGCTGATCATGGGCACCGGCGGCGCGCCGAGCCTGGAGGTGCTGGAGCGTGCGCTGCTCGCCTCCGGCACCGAGCTGACCACCGTCGCGATGCGCCGGGTCGACGCGGGCACCCAGGGCTCCGTCCTGGACGTGCTGACCCGCAACGGCATCCGCGTGCTGCCCAACACGGCCGGCTGCTTCACCGCCGGCGAGGCCGTGCTGACCGCCCGGCTGGCCCGCGAGGCGCTCGGCACCGACTGGGTGAAGCTGGAGGTGATCGCCGACGAGCGGACCCTCCTGCCGGACCCGATCGAGCTGCTGGACGCCGCCGAGACCCTGGTCGACGACGGCTTCACGGTGCTGCCGTACACCAACGACGACCCGGTGCTGGCCCGCAAGCTGGAGGACGTCGGCTGCGCCGCGATCATGCCGCTGGGCTCGCCGATCGGCTCCGGTCTCGGCATCCGCAACCCGCACAACTTCCAGTTGATCGTGGAGAGTGCGGGCGTCCCGGTGATCCTGGACGCGGGCGCCGGCACCGCCTCCGACGTCGCGCTGGCGATGGAGCTGGGCTGCGCCGCGGTGATGCTGGCCTCCGCGGTGACCCGGGCTCAGGACCCGGTGCTGATGGCCGAGGCGATGCGGCACGGCGCCGAGGCGGGCCGGCTCGCCCACCGGGCGGGGCGCATCCCGCGCCGCTTCCACGCCGAGGCCTCCTCCGCGATGGCCGGCCGGGCCGACCTGGACACCCGGGAGCGGCCTGCCTTCTGAAGCACCGGCGTGTCACAAGCCGGGCACAGCCGGGCCCCGGGGCGGCGTCCTCCGGGTCCGGCCGCCCGGCCCGGCACTAGACTCGCCGGGTGGACATGGCACTGCACGACCCGCTGATCGGCGCCCTGCTCGACAACCGGTACCGGGTCGAGCAGCGCATCGCGACCGGCGGGATGTCCACCGTCTACAAGGGCACCGACACCCGACTGGACCGGGTGGTCGCCCTCAAGGTGATGCACCCCGCGCTGGCCGGGGACGAGGCCTTCACCAGCCGCTTCATCCGCGAGGCCAAGGCGGTCGCCAAGCTCACCCACCCCAATGTGGTCAACGTCTTCGACCAGGGCGCGGACGGCGGAAACGTTTTCCTCGCCATGGAGTACGTGCCCGGCCGCACCCTGCGCGACCTGCTGCGCGACCGCGGCGCGCTCTCCGTCCGGGCCGCGCTGGACGTCCTGGAGCCGGTGCTCGCCGCCCTCGGCGCCGCCCACCGGGCCGGGCTCGTCCACCGCGACGTCAAGCCGGAGAACGTGCTGATCACCGAGAGCGGCCTGGTCAAGGTCGCCGACTTCGGCCTGGTCCGGGTGCTCGGCGCCGCCGACGGCGCGCCCACCTCGACCAGCACCGCCACCGGTGGCACGGTCCTGGGCACCGTCTCCTACCTGGCCCCCGAGCAGATCCTCCCGGACGCCCCCACCGACCAGCGGGTCGACGTCTACGCGGCCGGCATCCTGCTCTACGAGATGCTCACCGGCCGCCGCCCGCACACCGGCGACAACCCCGTCCAGGTCATGTACAAGCACCTGCACGAGAACGTCCCCGCCCCCTCCCTGGTCGCCCCGGCGGTCGGCCCGGAGCTGGACGCCATAGTGGCCGGCGCCTGCGCCCGGGTCGCCGACGCCCGCCCGTACGATGCGGTCGAGCTGCTCGCCGCGCTCCAGCGGGTCCGCCGCACCCTCACCCCGGCCGAGCTGGACGCCGAGCCGCCGGCCTCCACCCGGCCGAGCCCGCGCTATCCGACCAGCGAGCCGACCTCGGTGATCCAGCCGCTGCCGCGGCCCGCCGACGCCCCGCCGCCGGAGCGCACCAGCGTGCTGGACGTGCCGCCGGAGCTGATGGACCAGCTGCTCACCGAGCCGCGCCCGTACGACGAGCCGGCCCCGTCGCGCGAGCGCCGGCCCGGCCTGCTGCGCCGGATCCCCCGCAAGGCGCTGATCTGGGCCTCCGTGCTGACCGCGCTGGTGCTGGCGGTCGGCGGTGCCACCTACGGGCTGTCCGAGGGGCTGTACGGCTCGGTGCCCGGGGTGCTCGGCAAGGACCGGGCCGAGGCGCAGCGAATCCTGGACAAGGAGGGTCTGCACGGCAAGTTCGTCGAGGCGTTCAGCGAGTCCGTCCCGTCCGGACAGGTGATCTCCACCGACCCCGGGGTGGGCGCGCGCACCCGCCGGAGCGACAGCATCACCGTCACCGTCTCCAAGGGGCCCAAGCGGGTCGCGGTGCCGGACCTCGTCGGCAAGAGCGCCGCCGACGCCGCCGCGGCCCTGGCCGGCGCCCAGCTGTCCAAGGGCAGCGTGACCGAGACGTACGACGACAACGTCCCGGAGGGCTCGGTGATCAGCAGCTCGCCGGCGGCCGGGCAGCAGCTGCAGGAGAACGCCGTGGTCTCGCTGGTGGTCAGCAAGGGCATGGTGCCGGTCCCGAACGTCACCGGGCTGACCAAGGACGAGGCGCAGAAGGCGCTGCAGGCAGCGGGCTTCACGATGCAGACCACCGGCTGGGACGTGTTCGGCGCGGTCAAGGTGAACGGCCAGTCCCCGGCGGCCGGGGAGCGGCGGCCGCAGCACAGTGCGGTGACGGTCCGCTTCTCGCTCTTCTAGGCACCCTGCCCCGGCCGTTGCGGCCGTTGCGGCCGGGCTCAGCGCAGCGGGCCCTCGCCCGGCTCCTCCTGGTAGGAGTAGCGCTGCTCGCCCCAGGGGTCGGCGAGGTTGTGGTAGCCGCGTTCCTCCCAGAAGCCTCGCCGGTCGGCCCGCATGTACTCCACCGCGCGGACCCACTTGGGGCCCTTCCAGGCGTAGAGCTGCGGCACCACGAGCCGAACCGGGAAGCCGTGCTCGGCGGTCAGCGCCTCGCCGTTGCGGTGGGTGGCGAGCAGGGTGCGCGGGTCGGCGAAGTCGGCGAGCCGCAGGTTGGCGCTGTAGCCGTACTCGGCCCAGACCATCACATGGGTGACGCCGGGCGCCGGGGGCACCAGGTCGAGCACGGCGGCGGCCGACACGCCCGTCCACTCGTTGCCGAGCACGGAGAACTTGGTCACGCAGTGCAGGTCCGCGACGACGGTGGTGCGCGGCAGGGCGTTGAAGCCCTCGAAGTCCCAGCTGTGCTTCTCCGCCGAGGCGGTGGCGCCGAACACCTGGAGGTCCCAGGTCAGCGGCTTGAAGCGGGGTACCGGCCCGTAGTGCAGGGCGGGCCAGCCGCGCTGTTCGCGCTGGCCCGGGGGGAGCCTCGGGTCAGACGGCGGCAGCGGTTCGTGTTTGGACTGACCCATGGATCCATGGTGACAGACGGCGGACGGACGACGACGCGCGCCCCTTGGCGCGGATTCACGCCCCGCCCGGACGGGCCAACCGTCGATCGCCCATCGGCCGACTCCGACCAAATCGGATATTCCGACACATGTCCTAGTGAGTGTGAACTTACTGGAATTACTTCCCATTACGGTGCCAGGATGCCCAGCGCAGGACTTACTCCAGGACGAGCGCAGGAGGCACCGCCATGCAGGGCGATCCCGAGGTCATCGAGTTCCTCAACGAACAGCTCACCGCCGAGCTGACCGCGATCAACCAGTACTTCCTGCACGCCAAGATGCAGGAGAACTTCGGCTGGACGAAGCTCGCCAAGTACACCCGGCACGAGTCCTTCGACGAGATGAAGCACGCCGAGACGCTCACCGACCGGATCCTGTTCCTGGAGGGGCTGCCCAACTACCAGCGGCTGTTCCACGTCCGGATCGGCCAGACCGTCAAGGAGATGTTCGAGGCCGACCGGCAGATCGAGGTCGAGGCGATCGACCGGCTCAAGCGCGGGATCGTGGTGATGCGGGCCAAGAACGACGTCACCTCGGCGAACATCTTCGAGGACATCCTGGCCGACGAGGAGCACCACATCGACTACCTCGACACCCAGCTGGAGCTCCTGGAGAAGCTCGGCGAGGCGCTCTACATCGCCCAGCTCATCGAGCAGCCGGAGTCCTGAGGCCTCAGGTGCCGGGCCTCAGACGCCAGGCTTGGACCCCGGGGATCCGGCCTCAGGCGACGCGCAGCGTGACCACCGGGGCGATCGGACCCGCGGCAAGCCTCGCCGGAGCAACGGCGGCGGCCGGCACAGCGGCAGCCGGCACGGCGTCGGGCGCGGGCTGCGGCTCCGGTTCGGCGAGGCCGAGCTTCGCGGCCAGCCGGGCGGTCGGGCAGGGCCGGGCGCCGTGCTCGCCGAGCAGCGCCTGGATCCGGCGCACGCAGGACCCGCAGTCGGTGCCGGCCTTGCAGCCCTTCGCTATCTGGCGGGGGGTGTTGGCACCCCCGTCGATCGCCTTCTTCACCTGGTCCTCGGTGACCGCATGGCACATGCACACGAACATCGCGGTCTCTCCCGGGGTGAAGTACGGAGTGGATCTTGACTAAGGCTTGCCTTAGTTCACTAAGCCTCACCTTACCCGGCGATCCGGGTACGAAAAAGCCCCTCCGTGCTCGGGAATCCCGAATCCGGAGGGGCTTACGTCACATCCGGCACCGCCGGGGGCCGGCAGTGCCCGGGGCTCACTGCCCCCGGTACATCTCCGCCACCAGGAACGCCAGGTCCAGCGACTGGCTGCGGTTGAGCCGCGGGTCGCAGGCCGTCTCGTAGCGCTGGTGCAGGTCGTCCACCATGACCTCGTCGCCGCCGCCGACGCACTCGGTGACGTCGTCGCCGGTCAGCTCCACGTGGATGCCGCCCGGGTGGGTGCCGAGCGCGCGGTGCACCTCGAAGAAGCCCTTGACCTCGTCCAGGACGTCGTCGAAGCGGCGGGTCTTGTGGCCGCTGGAGGCCTCGAAGGTGTTGCCGTGCATCGGGTCGCAGATCCACACCGGCTTGGCGCCGGAGGCGGTGACCTTCTCCACCAGGGCGGGCAGGTGCTCGCGGATCTTGCCCGCGCCCATCCGGGTGATGAAGGTCAGGCGGCCGGGCTCGCGCTCCGGGTCCAGCTTCTCGATCAGGGCGAGGGCCTCGTCCACCGAGGTGGTCGGGCCGAGCTTGACGCCGATCGGGTTGCGGATCTTCGAGGCGAACTCGATGTGCGCCTGGTCCAGCTGCCGGGTGCGCTCACCGATCCACACCATGTGGCCGGAGACGTCGTACAGCTCGCCGGTGCGCGAGTCCACGCGGGTCAGCGCGGTCTCGTAGTCGAGGATCAGCGCCTCGTGCGAGGAGAAGAACTCGACCGTCTTGAACTCCTCCGGCGCGACACCGCAGGCGTTCATGAACGCCAGGGCGTTGTCGATCTCCCGGGCGAGCTGCTCGTAGCGCTGGCCGGCCGGCGAGTTGCGGACGAAGTCCTGGTTCCAGGCGTGCACCTGGCGCAGGTCGGCGTAGCCACCGGTGGTGAACGCGCGCACCAGGTTGAGCGTCGCGGCGGACGCGTTGTACATCCGCTTCAGGCGCTCCGGGTCCGGGTTGCGGGAGTCGGGGGTGAACTCGAAGCCGTTCACCGAGTCGCCCCGGTAGACCGGCAGGGTCACGCCGTTGCGGGTCTCGGTCGACTTGGAGCGCGGCTTGGAGTACTGGCCCGCGATCCGGCCGACCTTCACCACCGGCACCGAGGCCGCGTACGTCAGCACGGCGGCCATCTGCAGCAGGGTCTTCAGCTTGTTGCGGATGTGCTCCGCCGAGACACCGTCGAAGGCCTCGGCGCAGTCACCACCCTGGAGGAGGAAGGCCTCCCCGCGCGCCACGGCCCCGAGCCGGGCGCGCAGCTGGTCGCACTCGCCGGCGAAGACGAGCGGCGGATACGAGGCGAGCTCGGCAAGGGTCTTGCGCAGAGCCTCTTGGTCCGGCCATTCAGGCTGCTGCGCCGCGGGCAGGGACTGCCAGGAGTGGGCAGCCCTCGATGTCTCAGTCGTAGCGGTCACACCGCCAAGGCTACGGGGTGACCCGAGCGATTCGTGACCATTGCCCGAGGGGTGAGACACATCTCGGACAAAGGAGTGACCTCGCTCACCCGTCCTGTCGGATCCGCTACGCTCGAGCCATGCACGCGCCCCACAACCACTCCTGGTGGTGGGCCTCCCCCAAGGGTGGCCCACCGATCGCGCGTTCCTAAACGAACACGACGGCCGCCCCTCGGGGCGGCCGTCGGCGTCTGAGCTGACGGCCCTCCGGGAGCGGAATCCAGCACCGCCCTCGCCCTCCACCCGGAAGGAAGCCGCACCGTGACCACCATCACCGACCTGCTCACCCGTCTCACCGTCCCCGGCGCCCCCGCCTTCGCCCTGCTGCACCGCCGCACCCCCCGACTCGCCCCGGACACCGTCGAGGTGCTGCTGGGCAGCGTCGACAGCTACGAGCGCCTCGCCGACCTCCCGGTGCGCAGCGGTGCCCCGGCCGGCGGCACCCCGGTGCACGACCTGCTCGCGCTCGTCCCGTACCGGCAGATCCGCGAGCGCGGCTTCGAGGCGCACGACGACGGCACCCCGCTGCAGGCCCTCACGGTGGCTGAGCAGCACGTTCTACCGTTGGCCGAATTCACTTCCGCCCTACCGCAGTTGCCGGTCTCGCTTGCCGGTGGCGCGTTCGACGTGGACGACGATTCGTACGCCTCGATCGTCCGCCGGGTGATCGAGGAGGAGATCGGCAACGGCGAGGGCGCCAACTTCGTGATCCGGCGCGACTTCCACGCCACGCTGGAGGACTTCAGCCCCGCGCTCGCACTGACGCTGTTCCGGCGGCTGCTGGAGCAGGAGCGCGGCGCCTACTGGACGTTCCTGGTGCACACCGGTGACCGGGTCCTGGTCGGCGCCTCCCCCGAGGTGCACGTCCGGCAGAGCGGCGGCACCGTCGTGATGAACCCGATCTCCGGCACCTACCGCTATCCGGCGGGCGGCTCCGACCTCGATTCGCTGCTCCAATTCCTGCACGACCCCAAGGAGTTGGAGGAGCTCACCATGGTCGTGGACGAGGAGCTCAAGATGATGTGCACGGTCGGCGACCTCGGCGGCCAGGTGCTCGGGCCCCGGCTCAAGGAGATGGCCCACCTCGCCCACACCGAGTACGAGCTGCGCGGGCGCACCTCGCTGGACGTCCGCGACGTGCTCCGCGAGACGATGTTCGCCGCCACCGTCACCGGCAGCCCGGTCGAGAACGCCACCCGGGTCATCAACCGCTACGAGCCCACCGGGCGCGGCTACTACTCCGGCGCGCTCGCCCTGATCGGACGCTCCGCCAGCGGCGGGCAGCTGCTGGACTCGCCGATCTGCATCCGCACCGCCGACATCGAGCCGGCCACCGGACGGCTGGTCGTCCGGGTCGGCGCCACCCTGGTGCGCCACTCCGTCCCGGAGTCCGAGGTCGCCGAGACCCACGCCAAGGCCGCCGGGGTGCTCACCGCGATCGGCGCCCGGCCCGCGCCCGCCCGGCTGCCCCACCCCACCGGCCCCCGGCTCGCCGACAACCACCGGGTGCAGGCCGCGCTGGACGCCCGCCGGGCCGGCCTCGCACCGTTCTGGCTGCGGATGCAGACCCCGGCCCGGATCACCGAGGCCGAGCCGACGCTGGTCGTCGACGGCGAGGACACCTTCACCTCGATGCTCTCCCACCTGCTCGGCTCGCTCGGCCACCGGGTGACGGTCGTGCGCTACGACGAGCCCGGGCTGCGCGCGCTGGTCGCGGCGCACCGCGGCCCGCTGGTGCTCGGCCCCGGCCCCGGCGACCCGGCCGTCGCCGACGACCCCAAGATGGCCGTGCTGCGGCCGATCGTCGCGGACGCCCTGGCCGCCGCCCGGTCCGGTGCCCGGACCGCGCCGCTGCTCGCGGTCTGCCTCAGCCACCAGTTGCTCTCCGCCGAACTCGGGCTGGCGCTGGGCCGCAAGGCCGTCCCGTACCAGGGCGCGCAGGAGAGCATCGACCTGTTCGGCAGCAAGCGGACGGTCGGCTTCTACAACACCTTCACCGCGCGCTGCTCGGAGGCCGACGCGGCCCGGCTCGCCGCCGCGGGCGTCGAGGTCGCCCGGGACGCCGCCACCGGCGACGTCCACGCCCTGCGCGGGCCCGGCTTCGCCGGCCTCCAGTTCCACCCCGAGTCGGTGCTCACCCGCGAGGGCGTGGACATCGTGGCGGGCCTGCTGCGCGAGGCTGCGGCCGTACCGCGCTGAGGGGGCGAGGAATTGAGCAGTTGACGGGCCCCGGGCAGACGCACCGCCCGGGCCCGTCAGATCTCGTCGTCCAGGCCCTGCTCGATCGCGTACCGGACCAGCTCCACCCGGTTGTGCAACTGCAGCTTCCCGAGGGTGTTCTGCACGTGGTTCTGCACCGTGCGGTGCGACAGCACCAGCCGGTCGGCGATCTGGCGGTACGACAGGCCCTTGGCCACCAGCCGCAGCACCTCGGTCTCCCGGGTGGTGAGCTGCGGGGCGGCCGGCGCCGACGCCGGGGCCGGCTCGGCGGCCAGCCGGCGGAACTCGCCGAGCACCAGGCCGGCCAGGCCCGGGGTGAACACCGCGTCACCGACGGCCGTACGGCGCACCGCGTCCAGCAGCTCCTCCCGCCCGGCCGACTTCACCAGGTACCCGGTCGCGCCGGACTTCACCGCCTCCAGCACGTCCTGGTGCTCCCCGCTGGCCGACAGCACCAGCACTCGCACCGCCGGGTCGTGCGCGACCACCTGGCGGCACACCTCGGCCCCGGGCAGCCCGGGCAGGTTGAGGTCCAGCACGACGACCTGCGGCGAGCAGGCGCGGGCGCGGCGGACGGCCTCCTCGCCGTCGCCCGCCGTGGCCACCACGTCCAGCCCGGACTCGGCGAGGTCACGCGAGACGGCGTCGCGCCACATCGGGTGGTCGTCCACCACCATCACCCGCACCGGCCGGTCGGTGGTCGGCTGATCGGTCATCAAGCACCCTTCCTCGGGACACGCAGTTCGACCTCGACGCCCTCCCCGGGCGCCGAGTACAGCTCGGCCGTGCCGCCGAGGTCCAGCAGCCGGCCCCGGATGGACTGGGAGACACCGAGCCGCCCGGCCCGCTCCGCCTCGCCGAGCCGGCCTGGGGCGTAACCGGGGCCGTCGTCGCGGATGCTGACCGTGACCGCCTCCGGTTCGTCCTCGACCAGGATCCAGGCCCGGGCCTCCTCCCCGGCGTGCCGGCGGACGTTGTCCACGGCCGCGCCGACCGCCGCGGCGAGCTCGCCCGCCGCCGGGGCGGGCAGCAGCACCGGGGTGCCGGGGGCGGAGAACGTGATCCGCTCGTCGGCGTACGGGCGCAGCAGCGCGCTGAGGTCGCGCGGCTGGGCGGCGTCGGGCTGCGGCAGGCGCTGGGCCGGGATCGGGCCGCCGGTCATCAGCGTCCGCAGCGCGCGCTCCTGCTCGCCGGCCAGGCGGCCCAGCTCGGCGAAGTCCGTGCCGCAGGTGCCGCCGTCCGGCACCGCGGCCAGCTCCGCGCCGCGCCGCTGGACCAGCGCCAGCACCTGCAGCACGCCGTCGTGGATGTCCCGGGAGAGCCGCTCCCGCTCCCGGGTGGCCGCCTCGACCTGGAGCGCCCGGGTGAGCGTGGCCTCACTGCCCCGGGCCAGCTCGATCACGTAGCCGATCGCGCACCCGGCGACCATCAGCAGCACGATGTTGTGGATGTTGTCGCCGGTCGGCCCGCCGTGGCCGAGGATGTTGGCGACGCCGATCACCGAGCCCGCGGCCGCCGCCGGGCGCCAGCCGCCCTTCGCGGCGCAGCCGAGCACGGTACCGGCGGCCCAGATGGTGGGCAGGGTGGGCGCGCCGTGGCTGATCCGGGCCGGGGCGTCGGTCAGTCCGCTCATCACGATGCCGGTGACGGCGAGCGTGAGGTCGACGCCCAGGACATACCAGGTGCAGCGCTGCGGGTTGGCGAACGCCCGGGTGGTGGCGAGGGTCCAGAGGGTGAGCGCGCCGAGGAAGATCCAGCCGGCGACGGGGTGCAGGAAGTGCAGGTACGAGTTGAAGTACCGCAGCAACGCGTAGATCAGGGCCAGCACCCGGAAGTAGGAGATGGCCCTCCACAACGGGAGTTCGACGGACATGCCGCCGGCCGCCACCGTACCGCCCACCGCGCCGGCTCTGCCGCCGTCCGTCATCCGCCCCTCCCCCGGGCCCGGCCGGGCCGTCAGGCCGACCCGGTCTCCTTGTCCGTCTCGGCCGCCTTCTCGGCTTCGGCCGCCTTCTCCGCCTCGGCTGCCTTCTCGGCCTCGGCTGCCTCCGCCTTCTCCGCCTTGGCCGCCGCGCGACGCTCGGCGTCGGCCTTCTTCTTGTCGTCGGAGATCTGCCGCTTGGCGGCGGTCGCGTAGATGTCCACGTACTCCTGGCCGGAGAGCCGCATGATCTCGTACATCACCTCGTCCGTCACCGAACGGAGGATGAAGCGGTCGTTCTCCATGCCGTGGTAGCGGGAGAAGTCCAGCGGGCGGCCGATCCGGATGCCCGGGCGGATGCCGAAGTTCGGGACCACCTGGCCGGGCGGCTGCACCTTCTCGGTATCGATCATGGCGACCGGGATCACCGGGGCGCCGGTGGCCAGCGCCACGCGGGCCAGGCCGCCGACCTTGCCGCGGTACAGCTTGCCGTCGGGCGAGCGGGTGCCCTCGGGGTAGACGCCGAACAGCTCACCGCGCTCCAGCACGGCGATGGCGCTGCGGATCGCGGCCTCGCCGGCGCCGCGCGCGCCGGAGCGGTCCACCGGCAGCTGGCCGACGCCCTTGAAGAACGCGGCGGTCAGCCGGCCCTTGAGACCCGGGGTGTTGAAGTACTCGGCCTTCGCGATGAAGGTCACCCGGCGCTTGATCAGCGCGGGGAAGAAGAACGAGTCCGAGAAGGACAGGTGGTTGCTCGCGATGATCGCCGCACCCTCGGTGGGGATGTTCTCCTCACCTTCGATCCACGGCCGGAAGAAGATCCGAAGCAGTGGCGCGACGATCATCTTCATCAGTCGGTAGAACAACCGGGGCCTCCTGTTATGCGGACCGGTCGATCCTAATGCCCCGCGGCCGTCCGCTGTGCCCGGCCCCGCCGAAGGGGGTGTACGACCCCGCGCGGAGCGTGGGACGATGCGGATTCCTGCAGCTTCCCCCTCCAGCGTCCCCTCCCCCAGCGCCACCCGCCCGCGAAGGAGTCCGCCATGCCGTTGCTGCCCGGTGCCGAACCGTACCGCCACCGTGGCGGACCGGTGGGAGTGCTGCTCTGCCACGGTTTCACCGGGTCGCCGCAGTCGCTGCGACCGTGGGCCGAGGACCTGGCCGCGGCCGGGTACACCGTCTCGCTGCCGCTGCTGCCCGGGCACGGCACCCGCTGGCAGGACATGCAGCTCACCCGCTGGGAGGACTGGTACGCCGCGGTCGAACGCGAGCTGCTGACGCTCGCCGACGAGTGCGAACAGGTCTTCGTCTGCGCGCTGTCGATGGGCGGCGCGCTGGCGCTGCGGCTCGCAGCGCTGCACGGCCCGACGGTTTCCGGGCTGGTGCTGGTCAACCCGTCGGTGCGCTCGGACACCCCCGCGAGTGTGCTGCTTCCGGTGCTGCGCCACCTCGTCCCGAGCACGCCCGGCATCGCGAACGACATCGCCAAGGCCGGCACGGCCGAGCTCGGCTACGACCGGACGCCACTGCACGCCGCCTGGTCGCTGAGCCGGCTGTGGCGGGAGGTCCAGCACCGCCTTCCCGAGGTGACCCAGCCGGTGCTGCTCTTCCACAGCCCGCAGGACCACGTCGTCTCTCCGGCCAACTCGGAACTGGTGCTGGCCCGGATATCCTCGACCGATGTGACGGAGCGGCTGTGCCAACGCAGCTTCCACGTCGCGACGCTGGACCACGACGCGGCGGAAATATTCGCGGCCAGCCAGGACTTCATCCGACAGCTGGCCCCCGCGCACGCGGCGGGCGCAACCCGGGTCGAATCCGACGATCACCATGGCTGAAGGGCCGGAAGTGCACGAGAGCAGCACGGCGGGCGGCGGGGACGAAGCTCCCCGCGAGGACGGCGCGACGAAGAACAGCGGAGCGAACGACGGCGCGGCGAAGGACGGCGCGGCGAACGACGCCGCCCCGGGCGGTGCGCCGACGGACCGCACCGGCGTGGACGGCGCCGTGACGCCCGCACCCACACCCGCACCCGCGCCCACACCCGCGAAGGACGCCGCCGCCGAGGACGCCGCCGCACCGGCGGCCCCCGCCGGTCCCCGGCCGCGCCGCGCGCCCGAGCGCAGCCAAGCCGAGCAGGACGAGATCTTCGCCGCCCTGGTCGCCCAGTTCGACGACCCCGTCGACCTCAACAACCCCGACTGGCCCGAGGTCGAGAACCTCCGGGCGCAGAACGAGCTCAAGGGCGGCTACAAGAACGGCAGCGGCCGCGACGACCAGGACGACCTGTCCGACCTGGCCCCGCAGCCCCGCCCCCGCTCCGGCAGGCCGGTGCTCCCGGCCGCCGGTCCGAGCCCGCGCGACTACGAGCTGGCCGAGGAGAGCGACGAGGACCACTACGTCCCGCCGGAGCCCCCGCCGCTGCCCGCCGCCGACGTGACCGCCAAGTTCGCCTGGCTCGCCGTGCTCGGCGGCCCTGCCCTGCTGCTGGTCGACGCCATGGTCTGGCGGGAGATCTCCGGCTGGCCCGCCTGGGTCGGGATCACCGCCTTCCTCGGCGGCTTCGTCACCCTGGTGGCCCGGATGCGGGACCGCGACGAGGACGAGCCGGAGGACCCGGACCACGGCGCCGTGGTCTAGCCCGCGTTGCTCTCGGGGAGTTCGAGCACCGCGAGCACCGGCAGGTGGTCGGTCGCGGCCCGCAGGTCGGCCTCGGTGACGCCGGGCAGTCCGTGCGGCACCCCGCAGCCGAGGACGGTGATCCCGGGGGTGGCGAAGACGGCGTCGATCCGCTGGTAGGGGCGCTCCGGGACGGACGTGAACTCGCCGCCCCAGGGCGCGGTCGGGTATCCGTCCTGCAGCCGGGAGGCCAGCAGCTGCCAGCCCGGCCCGTCCGGGTGCTCGTTGAAGTCCCCCGCCACGACGCCGTGTTCGGCGATCCCGAGCTGGTCGAGCAGCAACTCGAACTGCCCGTACCGCTCCTCGGGTTCCAGGCTCAGGTGGCAGCTGGTGAGGGTGAACGGCGCCGCGCCGGGCAGCCGCAGCAGCGCGGTGGCGAAGCCCCGGGCGTGCAGGCCGCGGGTCTTGGGCAGCAGCCGGTCGTGCACGCCCAGCACCTCCACCGCGCCGGGCCGCCCGAGCAGCAGCGGGCCGGCCGCGGTGCGGCCGCCGCCGGCCAGGACGACCGTCCCGGTGTGCCGGGCCAGCCACCCGGCCTGGCCCTCGGGGCGCCAGTAGCGCGGCGACTCCTGGACGCAGACCAGGTCGGGCGCGCAGGCCCGGATCACCCGGGCCAGTGCACGCCGGTCGTCCCGCAGCGAGCGGATGTTGTAGCTGAGCAGGCGCAGCCGGCGCGGGCCGGCCGGCGGCAACGGTTCGACGGCCGCGGCACCCACCGCACTCGTGGCGCTCGCGCCGGTCCCGGTCGCTCCGGTCGCGCTCGCCTGGGTCGCGCTCCTTCGGGTCGCCCTCGCGGCGGTCATGGCCCTCCCCTGTACGTCGTCACCGGGTGCGTCGTCGCTGGGTCCGACCGTACGCGGCGGCGCCGGGACGTGCGACGGCGGCGGCGCGTCCGGGATCGGTCGGGGCCCGGTCGCACCGCCGCCGGCGGGCTGGGAGGGAGGGGTGGGGCGGTTACGGGACGCGGGCGAGGTCGGCCGCGCCGACGATGCCGGCGGCGGAGCCCATCGAGGCCAGCACGACCTCGGCGCGCGGGCGGTGGACGCCGCCGGTCAGGTAGTACTCGAAGGCCTTGGCGACCGGGTCGAGCAGCAGGCGGCCGGAGTCGGAGACGCCGCCGCCGAGCACGAAGACGCCCGGGTCGAACAGTGCGGCGAGGTCGGCCATGCCGCGGCCCAGCCAGTCGGCCAGCTCGGCGTAGCACTCCAGGGCGAGCGGGTCGCCCGCCTCGGCCGCCTCGGTGATGTGGATGCCGCGGATGGTCTCGGCGACGCCGTCGTTGAGCTCCAGCATGCGCCGGCCGCGCACCGGGTCGGCCGCAGCCTTCTCCCGGCCGTAGCGGCGCAGCGCCCGCCCGGAGCCGTACTGCTCCCAGCAGCCCTTGCCGCCGCAGCCGCACTGCAGGCCGTCCGGCACCATGTTGAGGTGGCCGATCTCGCCGGCCACGCCGAAGCGGCCGCGGTGCAGCCGGCCGTCGAGGACGATGCCGCCGCCGATGCCGGTGCCGACGGTGATCAGCACCATGTCCTGGTGGTCGGCGGCCGCGCCGAAGCGGAACTCGGCCCAGGCGGCGCAGTTGGCGTCGTTCTCGACCACCGCGGACAGCCCGGTGAGCTCTTCGATCCGGCCGCGCAGCGGCTCGTTCTCCCAGTCGATGTTGGGCGCGAAGATCACCGTGGAGCGGTTGCTGTCGACGAAGCCGGGGGCGCCGACGCCGACGGCGGTGACGTCGGGGTGCTGCTCCTTGAGCTCGCGCACGGCCTGCGCGATGGCGTCGACCGCCCACTGCGGGTCGGCCGGGGTGGGCACCCTGGTCCGGGCCAGGATCTCGCCCGCCTCGTCGACCACGCCTGCTGCGATCTTGGTCCCGCCGACATCGACGCCGATGGTCAGAGCCATGTGTCCCTCAGCTATTCACTCGTTCCCGCTGGACGGAACGGTACCGCCCAACCCAGTCCCCGTACACAGCCTCGCATACATTATCCGAAGACAATCCTGGGACAGCCGGGCCGCAATGCTTCAAAAGTCTTATCGAATTTCCTTCTTCGTGACGCACGAGAGCGCCTTGATCACCCTCCGAAATCTACGGTTTCACTGCTTGGCGGACGGTTCGTCAGGCCCGTCGAGGTCGATCTTCTCGGCGGCCGCACTCTGCCCGGCGGTCCAGCGGTGCTCGTGCCCGGCCACGGCGGCACGGTAGGCGGCCAGCAGCTCGGCGCCCGCGGCGGCCAGCCCGGAGCCGGCGGCGGCGAGGTGGGTGTACACCTCAGGCTGCTGGGTGCGCAGGCGGTCGGCCAAGCCGGAGAGGGTGATCAGCGTGGTGGCGCTGGTCTCCTGGGCCTTCTCGCCGAACGCGGTGGCGAACCGGCGCACCTCGTCCACCAGCGGGCCGAGCTCCGGCCCGAACGGGTGGGCCTGCTCGCCCGCCCCGCCGTGATCGCCCGCCTCGGCATGGTCCCCGACGGGCTCGGTGCGGTCGTCGGTGCTGGTCATCGCGGGCGCCTCCTCAGCCGTGGCCGCACCCCGCGGCCCTCCGGCCCGACGCTACCGGACCGACCGCGGGGCCCGTCCTCGAACGCCGGCCCGGGAAAGGGGCGGGCGGCCCGTCAGCCCTTCGGCCAGAGCGACGGGTCGGGTGCGAACCGCACCGAGAGCACCCCGTCCAGCAGCCCGGCCCCGGCCACCGTGCAGCGGCGCAGCGCGGAGGGCAGGGCGAGCACCCGGCGGTGGGCGCCGAGGCCGACCACCAGGTCGTCGCCCCGGCGGACCAGGTCCAGCTCGGCCCGGTCGGCGCCGGGCAGGTCGAGGTGCCAGATCAGCAGGCCGTCCGCGGCGAGCCGGTCCTCGACCGTCCAGGGCGCCGGGTCGAGCCGCTCGGGCCCGGAGCCGTCCCCGTACAGGCGGTCGGCGACGGCCTCCAGGGTGGCCTCGGCCAGGCCGGTGACCAGGACCGGGGCGTCGGTGTCGGCGGCGAGCGCGGCCAGCTCCTCCTGCCGTCGGAGGGCCAGCGCGGCCAGCCACGGGTCGGGCGAGGAGACGGCGGCCTCGGGCAGTGCGCCGTGCAGGACCACGGCGTCCGGCCGGTGCCCGTACAGCGCGAGCCCGGCCCGGATCCGGCGCAGTTCCTCGTACGGGTGGCCGTCGGCCGGGACGACCAGGCGGACGCTGGTGCCGGGGTCGGTGAGCGCGGCGCGGGACTCGGCGAGCGCCGCGGCGGCCTTGCCGCGCCCCTCGTACAGCCAGTCGGCGGGCATCGGGACCCCGGCCAGTCCGGCCAGCAGCGGACGCAGCGCCCGGGCGGCCTGGCGCTGCTCGGGGACGAGCCGGTCCAGGTAGCGCGCCAGCTGCTCGGGCAGGGCGAGGGTGGCGATCAGCTCGGCGGGCGGCGGGGCGAGCACGACCAGGACGTCCTGGTCGGCGGCGGGCAGGGCGCGCAGCAGGGCGAGCCGGGCGATGCCGGGGAGGGCGGTGAGCTCCTCGGGGTCGAGCTGTTCGGCGCCGAGGAGGTCGAGGGCGGGCTTGAGCCGGCCGGTGAGCTCGCCGACGGCGTAGCGGAAGGCGGCCTGCTCGTCGATCCGGGAGACGGTCAGGCCCGGTGCGTAGCCGAGCGGTTCGGGCTCCAGCCGGGTGCCGAGGACGGCGTCCAGCGTGCGGTGCGGGTCGTCGGCCGCCAGCAGCCAGGTGCGGTGGCCGCGCCGGGCGGCGTGCAGGGCGGTGGCGGCGGCCACCGCGGGCGCGCCCGCGTCGCCGCTGACCAGGATGGTGCGTGTCGCCGTCATGCCGTCGGCCCCGTTCCGCTCGTCAGCCCTCGACGCGCTTCTTCAGTCCGGCCAGCGCACGGTCGATGATGACCTTCTCGGCCTTGCGCTTGATCATGCCGAGCATCGGGATCTTGACGTCCACCGCGAGCTGGTAGGTCACCTCGGTACGGCCGCCGGCCAGCGGGGCGAGGGTGTACGAGCCGTCCAGCGAGCGGAGCATCTGGCTGCGGACGAGGGTCCAGCCGACCTCGCGGTCGCCGTCCCAGGTGTAGGCGAGGACGTGCTCGTCGCGGATGGCGCCGGCGTCGAGCAGCAGGCGGACCTGGGCGGCGCGGCCGGCCTCGCCGGTCTCCAGGACCTCGACCTCCTTGACCTCGCCGGTCCAGGCCGGGTAGGCGGCGAAGTCGGCGATCACGGCCATGACCGTGGCCGGGGTCGCGTCGATGGTGATGCTCGACCTGGTGTGCTCCGCCATGGAATGGCCCTCCGCGTCGTCCCTCTGCCTGCCGGTCCGTCCGGGGCGCGCTCGGCCCGGTCCGCCCGGAGCAGGCTATCGCGACCGGGGATCCGGTCGGCGGCGCGGGCGGTGTCCTGCGGGCGGCCGCGGGTCGGCGGGCGCCGGGCCTCGGGTGGGCTACCGGTCGGTCACCGTGGGGCTGCCGTAGGGTGCCATTCGAACGACCCGGTCACGGCCTGGTCGGACCCGGCCGGGTGTGACACTTCGAACACCGGGGCCGACCCCCTGGTCGAAGCTGCCTACCGGGCAGTAACGTCCTGCCGTCCCGCAGCGTCGCGAACGAGGAGCAGTCTTGCTCGACTTCAGCCTTCCGGCCCTCTACCAGGTACCGAGCGGCGGTAACCTCTCCGACCTCGTGCACCAGAACGCCGAGCGGCACCCGGACGTCGTGGTCCTCAGCCGCAAGGTGGACGGCCAGTGGCAGGAGTTGACCGCTGCCCAGTTCCTGGTCGAGGTGCACGCCGCCGCGAAGGGCCTGATCGCCACCGGCATCCGCCCCGGCGACCGCGTGGGCATCATGTCCCGGACCCGGTACGAGTGGACGCTGCTGGACTTCGCGATCTGGTCGGCCGGCGCCATCACCGTGCCGGTGTACGAGACCTCCTCCCCCGAGCAGGTGGAGTGGATCCTCGGCGACTCCGGCGCGGTCGCCGTGCTCACCGAGACCGACCAGCACCGCAAGGTGGTCGAGGAGGTCCGCGGCCGTCTCCCGGAGCTGAAGCACACCTGGCAGATCGAGCAGGGCGCGATCGCCGCGCTGGCCGAGGCCGGCCGCGAGGTCTCCGACGAGACCGTCGCCGAGCACCGCTCGACCGCCGACTCCGACTCGATCGCGACCATCGTCTACACCTCGGGCACCACCGGCCGCCCGAAGGGCTGTCAGCTGACGCACGGCAACTTCCTCGCCGAGTGCGGCAACATCGTCGAGCGCCTGGCCCCGCTGTTCCGCACCGGCGAGAGCTCCGTCCTGCTCTTCCTGCCGCTGGCCCACGTGCTCGGCCGGATCGCCGAGATCGCCCCGGCGATGGCCCCGATCAACCTCGGCCACGTCTCCGACATCAAGGACGTCACCGCCGAGCTGGCCGCGTTCAAGCCGACCCTGATCCTGGGCGTGCCCAGAGTCTTCGAGAAGGTCTACAACACCGCGCGTGCCAAGGCCCAGGCCGACGGCAAGGGCAAGATCTTCGACAAGGCCGCCGAGACCGCGATCGCCTACAGCCGGGCGCTGGACGCGGGCGGCGCGGGCCTGGTCCTGCGGATCAAGCACGCGGTCTTCGACAAGCTGGTCTACAGCAAGCTGCGCGCCGCGCTCGGCGGCCGCGCCACCCACGCCATCTCCGGCGGCGCCCCGCTCGGCGAGCGCCTGGGCCACTTCTACCGGGGCATCGGCTTCACCGTCCTGGAGGGCTACGGCCTGACGGAGACCTGCGCGGCTACCGCCTTCAACCCGTGGGACAAGCCGAAGATCGGTACGGTCGGCCAGCCGGTGCCCGGCGCCTCGGTCCGGATCGCCGAGGACGGCGAGGTCTTCTTCAAGGGCCCGCACGTCTTCACCGGCTACTGGAACAACCCGCAGGCCACCGCCGACACGCTCAGGGACGGCTGGATGGCCACCGGCGACATCGGCTCGCTGGACGCCGAGGGCTACCTGACCATCACCGGCCGCAAGAAGGAGATCATCGTCACCGCCGGCGGCAAGAACGTCGCCCCGGCCGTGATCGAGGACCGGATCCGCGCCCACGCCCTGGTCGGCGAGGTCATGGTGGTCGGCGACCGCAAGCCCTTCATCGCCTGCCTGATCACCCTCGACCCGGACTTCTTCCCCAAGTGGAAGGAGCTCAACGGCAAGCCCGCCGCCGCCACCGTCGCCGACCTCGCCGAGGACCCGGACCTGCTGGCCGCCCTGCAGTCCGCGGTGGACGACGGCAACGCGGCCGTCTCGCACGCCGAGGCGGTCAAGAAGTTCCGCCTGCTGGACACCGAGTTCTCCGAGGAGAGCGGCCACCTGACGCCCTCGCTGAAGCTCAAGCGCAACCTCGTCCTGAAGGACCACGCGGCCGACATCGAGGCGCTCTACCAGAAGTGACCGCCGACGGGTAACCACCCTGAAGCAGACGCGGGGCCCGTCTCCCGGAAGGAGACGGGCCCCGCGTCGTGCGAAGACAGGCCCTACACCGCCAGCAGCGAGGTCAGCCGCCCGGCCAGCAGGTCCCAGCGCCACGAGCGCTCCACCCACCGCCGCCCGGCCTCGCCCATCCGCCGCCGCAGCTCCTCGTCGCGCAGCAGCCGCACGATCCGCTCGGCCGCCGCCGGGGCCGAGCCGCCGGGCACCACGTACCCGGTCTCGCCCTCCAGCACCGCGTCCGGCGCGCCCCCGGAGTCCCCCGCGACCACCGGCAGGCCGGTCGCCGAGGCCTCCAGGTAGACGATGCCCAGGCCCTCGACGTCCAGCCCCCCGCGCCGGGTCCGACACGGCATCGCGAAGACGTCACCGGCCCCGTAGTGGGCGGGCAGCTCCTCCCAGGGCACCGAGCCGGTGAACCGCACCGAGTCCCGTACGCCCGTGGCGTCCGCCAGCTTCTCCAGGTCCGCCCGGTACGGGCCGCCGCCGACGATCAGCAGCACCGCGTCCGGCACGTCGGCCAGGATCTGCGGCATCGCCTCGATCAGGGTGTCCTGCCCCTTGCGCGGCACCAGCCGGGAGACGCAGACCACCACCGGCCGGTCCGCCAGCCCGAGCCGGCGGCGGACCTCGGCCCCCCCGGAGCCCGGGTGGAAGGTCGTCTCGTCCACGCCCGGCGGCAGCTGCACCATCCGGGCCGCGGCCTGCGGCCCGACCGCGGCGGCGATCCGGGAGCGGGTGTACTCGCCCAGGTAGGTCAGCACCTCGCTGCCCGCGCCGATCCGGCGCAGCAGCTGCCGGGAGCCCGGCAGCTGGGCCCAGGCGGCCTCGTGCCCGTGGGTCATGCCGAGCAGCCGCCCGGCCCCGGCCCGGCGCAGGGTGGGCGCCATCAGGCCGAGCGGGGCGGCGGCGCCGAACCAGACCGAGTCGCACTTCTCGGCGCGCAGGATCTCGGCGGCCCGCCGGGTGACCCTGGGTGTGGGAACCATCACCTTCGTCCGGTCCCGGATCACCGGGAACGGCTGCTCGGCGTCGAAGCGCCGCACCTCGCTGCCGTCGCGCCAGGTCGAGGCGTACACCACGATGCTTCCCGCGGGCTGACGGACGGCCATGTTGTGGACAAAGGCCTGGATACCCCCCGGACGGGGCGGGAAGTCATTGGTGACGATCAAGGTTCTGTGCATCAGGCCACGGCTCGCTCGGTCGGGGGGTGCTCGGTGTACCGCTGGGTGATCCGTACGATAGGTCAACACCATGACCCGCCGGGAACGGAACCGCGCACGGCAACCGTTTGACCCCCGGGTCAGTCCTAGTACCTAGGCCGCTGTGCACCACGGCCCGGGCGTCCGTCAGTACGACGCCTCCGGTGAGGACGTCCGAGACGAACGAGGGAGCGCAGTGGAATTGGCCCCGGCCACCGAGCCCGGTTCTTCGCGCGGCCGGCTCGGCCGCCCGCTCGGGGCGCTCGCCGCACTCGGCGCGACCTGGCTGGCCACCCGCACCGTACTGGTGCTGCTGATCACCGGCGTGCTGAAGTCGCCCGGCGGCGACGTCACCGCCGACGTGTGGATGATCTACCACGCCTGGTACGGCGTGCTGCAGACCGGCACCTTCCCGTTCGACGACGTGACCTGGCAGTACCCGCCGGGCGCCGCCCTGGTGATCCTGCTGCCGGGTCTGCTGCCCTGGTCGTACCTGGTCTCGTTCTGGGTGGTCTGCGGGATCGCCGACGCCGCCGCGGCCGCGCTGCTGGTGCGGACCGGCCTGCGCCGGGGCCGGGCGCTGACCGGCGCCTGGATGTGGGTGGTGGGCGTTCCGCTGCTCGGCCCGATGATCTACAACCGCTTCGACATGATCGTCACCGCGGTCGCCCTGGCCGGCCTGCTGGCGCTGATCCGCCGTCCGGCGGTCGGCGGGCTGCTGCTGGGCCTGGGCGGAATCGTCAAGGTCTGGCCGCTGCTCGGCCTGATCGGCACCCCCTCCGGCCGCCGGACCCGCCGTTCCTGGACGCTGGCGGGGGCCACCGCCGTCTCGATCGGCTTCCTGCTCGCGGCCGGCATGAACGGCGCCTTCGACTTCCTGGCCTTCCAGAAAGACCGCGGCATCGAGGTCGAGTCGGTCGGCGCGCTGCCGCTGCACTTCGCCCGGATCGCCGGGGGCTGGGACGGCAAGGTCACCATGAACTACGGCTCCCCCGAGATGCTCGGACCGTGGGTCAGCGTGATCAGCAAGGTGATGATGGCCGGCACCGTGCTGGGGTTCCTCTGGCTGCTGCTGTGGCGCTTCACCTCCAAGCGCCGCAACGCGGCCACCATGTACGACGCGGCGCTGTGCGCGCTGCTGATCTTCGTGGTGACCAGCCGGGTGATCAGCCCGCAGTACCTGGTCTGGCTGATCGGCGTCGCGGCGGTCTGCCTGACCGTACGCGGCACCAGCCAGCGGCCCGTGGCGCTGCTGATCCTGATCGCCTGCCCTCTGACGCTGGTCGAGTTCCCGACGATGTTCACCCAGGTCCTGGCCAGCGACCCCGGCGCGATCACCGTGCTGGCCGCGCGCAACCTGCTGCTGCTGTCCGCCGCCGTGCTCTCCTGCGTCCGGCTCTGGCGCTCTACCCGCGGCGAGACGCCGCTGCCCGCGACCGTGGTGCTGGACCGCGAGCCTGCCGCGCTGCCCGGCTCGGGCTACCCGGTGCGCCCGGGCATCGCGTACGAGCAGGACCTGCTGGACGGCATCGACCACCCGGGGACGCCGGCCGAGCAGCGGCGCTGAGCAGCGGCACCGCTGCTCGGCACCGAGTGGGCCGTCGCCCCCGGGGGGCACCGGGCCTCAGTCCTTCAGCGCCGCCACCTCGTCCAGCCAGAGCCGGGTGAACTCGGCCAGGCCGATACCCAGTTCGGCGCGCAGCAGCCGGTCCGTACGGCGCTCGCGGTCCTCGCCCTGCCCGTCGGCCGCGCCGACCGCCCGGTAGAAGGCGACCAGCCGCTGCGGCCCGTAGCGGCCCGCGATCAGCTCGCAGGCCAGCCAGGACTGCTCGTAGGCCTGGGCGATGCCGGTGGCGCCGGCGGCGAAGTCCCGGTCGGCGGGCAGGTCGGCGGGCAACCGCCCGGCGGCGACGTCCCGGGCCAGCTCGGGGGCGATCTGCCGCGGGACGCGGCCGGAGTCGCGGTAGGCGGTCCAGTCGGCGACGCCCTCGGAGAGCCACAGCGGTGTCCAGGCCCGGGTGTCGGACCTGGTCGCGACGTGGGTGGCCTCGTGCGTGATGACCACCTGTCGGCCGAAGTCGCTGAGCCGTCCGTACGCCTCGGGGTTGACCAGCACCCGGTCCGCCGGGGTGTGCCGGGGCGCGCCGGGGGCGGCCACGGTGACCGCCGCCATGCCCGCCCAGCCCGCCGGGTCGCCCTCCAGCAGCCGGGCGAACCGCTCCTCGGTACCGGGCAGTTCGAGCAGCAGCCGGCCGGGCCAGGCGCCGCCCCAGACCTCCTCGACGGCGGGTACCGCCCGGTCCCCGACCGCGACCAGCCCGGCCGGGTCGGGGCCGTCGGCCGACCCGAGCACCAGGCAGCGCGCGCCGGCCGTCGACCGCCCCGCGCCGAAGTCCCACGGCGCCGGCGGCCCGCTCGCGCTCTCCTCGCGCTCGACCCGCCAGCCGTCCCCGGCCCGGGCCAGCTCGATCCGGCGCGGGTACACCACGGGGTAGTCGTCGTAGTCGGCGATCCGCACCGCCAGGTCGGCCGCGGCGGTCAGCCGGTCCGGCCCGCCGCCCCCGGCAAGCACCAGGTTGCGGTAGGCCGCCTCGGCCACCGGCAGCCCCGACCGGGCCGGCAGCGAGCGCGCCCGCTCCGCCAGCACCGCCGCCACCTCGCCGCGCCGGTCGGCCGCCTGGCGGGCCGGTGCCGCCGCCGGGGCGACCGGCGGCAGCGACAGCTGGGCCAGCCCGCCGGCCGCGAGCAGCAGCGCACCCCGCCGGGACAGCGTGCGGCGGGTCCTGTCCGTCGGGTGGGGGTCGTGGGGGCCCGCTATCGGGTGGGGGTCGTGGGGGCCGGGCGGCGACGTGCTCAGAGCCGGACCACCCCCGAGACCGGCATGGCGTTGACGCTCTCGTAGCGGACCTTGGCGCCCGGGTAAGGGGCGTGCACGATCACGCCACCGCCGGCGTACATGCCGACGTGGTGCATGTCCCGGTAGAAGATCACCAGGTCTCCCGGTCGCGCTTCGGAGAGGTTGATCCGCTGGCCGGCGTACGCCTGGGCCTGCGAGGTGCGCGGCAGGGTCACTCCGGCCTGCCGCCAGCTGTAGTACATCAGACCGGAGCAGTCGAACGCACGGGGCCCGGTGGCCCCGTAAACGTACGGCGCGCCGACCATCCGGACCGCGGCCGCCAGCGCGGCGGCCCCGCGCTCGGAGGCGGGCGGGGCGGAGCCGAGGTCCAGCCGGTCGGTGCCGCGGGTGGCGCGCTGCTCGGCGTCCCGGGCGTCCTGGGCGGTCATCCTGGCCCGCTCGACGGCACCCAGGCCGTTGAGCAGCTTCTGTGCCGTGGTCAGCCGCTGCTGGATCTGCTGCTTGCTGTCGGCGAGCGAGCGGCGGGTCTGGTCCAGCTCGGCGAGCTTGCCGGCGGCCTCGGCGCGCCGTTGGTCGAGCCGGCGCTGGCGGGTGACCAGCTCGTGCAGCGTCTCCTGCTGCCGCTGCGTCGCCTGGCCCATGGTTCGGGCGCGGGCGAGGTAGTCCTCCGGGTCGGGGGACAGCATCAGCTGGGCGGTCTGGGTCATCCCGCCGCCGCGGTACTCGGCCCCGGCCACGGTCGCCAGGTCGCCGCGCAGCTCGTTGAGCTGGTCCTGGGCGACGGCGATCTCGCCCTGCAGGATCGTGGTCTCCCCCTGGAGCCGCCGCTGGGCCTCCTGGGCCGCGTTGTACCTCTCCGAAGCCTGCTCGGCCTCGTCGTAGAGCTGCTCGACCTGTGTCTTGACGTCCTTGCGGTCGGCCGGGTCCGGGCTGCCGGGGGCGGCGTGGGCGCTGCCGCCGGTCGCCATGCCGAGCGCGGTGGTGGCCGCCGCCGTCAGCACCAGCGCACGGACGAGCAGTTGGGAACGGCGGTGCACGGACATGGTGGCAGCGGCTCCAATCCTGCGGCGCGGCCCCGCCGCCGCCCCACTGCGGGCGGTCGTCGAGCGGGAGTCCGGTGGCAGACGTTAGCGAGTCCGGGCAAGCGAGTCCAAACCCCTCCGGACCCGAATATTTGACCCGTAATCGGACATCAGCCCGAGCCGCCGGAAAAGCCGCAGGCCCGGCCTTCCGTGGAGGAAGACCGGGCCTGGAAGCGCCGAGTACGGATCAGACCCGCACGATGCTGGTCAGCGGCATGTTGGTGACGGCCTCGTAGCGGACCGAGGCACCCGGCTTGGGCGCGTGCAGCACCTGGCCGTTGCCGGCGTAGATGCCGACGTGGTGGGCGTCCCCGAAGAAGATCAGCAGGTCGCCGGGCTGGGCCTGGGACAGGTCGCTGCCGATCCGGGTGCCGGCGTGCGCCTGCTCCTGCGAGGTGCGCGGCAGCGAGACGCCGACCTGGTTGAACGCCCAGACCATCAGGCCGGAGCAGTCGAAGGAGGACGCGCCGGTGGCGCCCCACACGTACGGGCTGCCGACCTTGGAGGCGGCGGCGGAGAGCGCGGCGGCACCGCGCGAGCTGCCGGGGGCGACCGGCTTGGCGACCGGCGAGGCCGGGGCCGGGGCCGAGCCCGCGGAGAGGTCGGTGCGGCTGTTGTCGCGGGAGGCGCGGTCGGCGGCCTGCTGGGCCTTGACCGCGGCGTCGGCCTGGGCCTTGGCGTCGGCGGCGGCCTTCTCCTCGGCCGCGCGCAGCGCCTGGCGCTCCTGCTCGGTCAGGGTGTTGAGCAGGTCCTGGGCGGCCTTCAGCTTGTTCTGGACCTCGTCCTTGGAGGCCTTCAGCTGCTGGGTGGTCGACTCCAGCTCGGCGAGCTTGCCCTGGGCCTCGGTGCGGTCCTGGTCGAGCTTGCGCTGCTGCTCCTGGAGCACCTTCAGCTGGTTCTTCTGGGTGTCGCCGGCCTGGTTCAGCGCACCGGCCTGGTTGAGGAAGCTGTCCGGGCTGGACGAGAACATCAGCTGGACGGTCGGGGATATGCCGCCGTTGCGGTACTGCTCCCCGGCGATCTCGGCGAGGCCGCCCTGCAGATCGGTCACCTGGTCCTGCTGACGGGCCACCTGGTCCTGCAGGCCGGAGACCTGCTTCTCCAGCGTCTGCTGCTTCTCCTGGGCGGCGTTGTACTGCTCGGTCGCCACCTCGGCCTGCTCGTTGAGCTGGTCGACCTGCTCCTTGACCTGGTCCTTGGTCGGCTGCGGGTCGGCGTGGGCGCCGGACTGCGCGGAGAGGGCGACGGCTGCGGCGGCGACACCGGTCAGGATCGAGACACGGGCGCGGCCGGCTGGCTTGGGACGACGATGGGACGCCACGAAGGCGGGCTCCTTCTTCCTACGTCCGCCTACCGGGTGAGCTGACGGGTTCGGGCCGGAAGCATGCCCTACGACGCCTCACGGCCGTTCCAGCGGCCGACCTGGCGCCGATTCACCCCGGAGGAACGTGGTTCCCCGGCTCCGCTGCGCAGCACCCCCGACTACTGGGCTCCCCTGTCGGGCAGTCGCTTCGACCTGCCCCGCTGCCTCGCGAACTCGACGGTAGCCACCGCCGCCACCCCGGCTGGGTGATCGACACTGCGATGGCTCGGTGCATGACCCTAGTAACTGAACCGTGATCGGTTCAAATCCTTGTCAGAAAAAAGACGGAAGATTACCCAAGTTCTTTTGTGAAAATGACCGATGGTAACCGCCGCCCCACGCAAGGCTGATCAGGTCTCACCCGATGCTCGCGAAACGGTCGAAAACCCGAACGCCACCCCCGGTCGGGGGTGGCGCGGATCACAGGGCTCGGGCGAACCCCTTCGGCGTGTCGGGCCGTCAGACCCGGCGGATGGTGTTGATCGGCATCGCGTCGGCCTTCATCACCTTCACCACGTCACCGGTGTGCGGCGCGTGGACCACCATGCCGTTGCCGATGTACATCGCGACGTGGTGCATGTCGGGGCCGTAGATGACCAGGTCGCCCGGCTGAGCCGCCGCCAGTCCGGGCACCGCGGTGCCGTAGTGGCCCTGCTCCTGCGAGGTGCGCGGCAGCGAGACGCCGGCCTGGCCGTACGACCAGACCATCAGGCCCGAGCAGTCGAAGGTGCTCGACCCGGTGGCGCCCCACACGTACGGCGAGCCCTGCTTGCTCATCGCCTTGGCGAGGGCCACGGCCGCGTAGCCACTGGCCGGCGGCAGGCTGCTCAGGTCGACCCGGTCGCTGCCGCGCGAGGCCCGGTCGTCCTGCGCCTGCTGGGCCTTCAGCGCGGTGCGCTCGGCGGCGCTCAGCGAGTTCATCAGGTCCTGGGCGGCCTTCAGCTTGGTGTTGACGTCCGCCTTGGCCTGGTTCAGGTCCTTGGTGGTGGTGTCGAGCGAGGCCAGCACGGCGGCCGCCTCGGTCTTCTCCTGGTCCAGCCGGCGCTGCTGGTCCAGCAGCCCCTTGAGCGCCTCCGCCTGGGTGGTGCTGGCCTGCTGGACGGTGGAGGCCTTCTCCAGGTAGCCGGACGGGTCGGAGGAGAGCATCAGCTGGACGGACGGGTCGATGCCGCCGGTGCGGTACTGCTCGCCCGCCACCTCGGCCAGGCCGGCCTGCAGCTGGGTCATCTGCTCCTGGCCGCGGGCCACCTGGTCCTGCAGCTGGTCGGCCTGCTTGCGCAGCTGCGTGGCCCGCTCCGTGGCGCCGTTGTACTTCTCTGCCGCCTGCTCCTGCTCTTGCTGGAGTTGGTCGATCTGCGCCTTGACGTCCGTTTTGTTCGGCTGCGGCGCGGCGTGCGCGGCTACCTGGGCGGAGAGTGCGACCGCGGTCGCAGCGGCCGCGGTGAGCACGGAGACCCGCGCGCGGCTCGGCTGCTTGGGACGGCGGTGGGAGGCCAAGGGACCGGCTCCTTCTTCCAACGGACTCACCCGATTGGATGAGATTCCGGAAAATAGGTTTGACGCCAGACCCTAGTGCGGATCTATCCGCTTTGCCACTCCCCCGAAGGCGTGAACTCTGTTTCCCACACCGACTTCACCGGACCCGCACACCACCACGGACCCAAGGCTGACCAGGAGTCATCCTACGCGGCCCGCGCTCAGGGCCGGGCCAGCCGGTTCAGCAGCAGCACCGAGGCGACCGGGCGCGCGCCCGCCTTCCGCACGCCCTCCGCGACCTCCCGGTCGGCGGAGACCACCACCACCGGACGGCCCTGCGGCTCGGCCCGCACCAGACGGCGAATCAGCTCGTCCGCGGTCTCCCCGGTCCGGCTGAACCGTACCCGGACCCCGCGCGGCGGTGCCATGATCACCGGAACGTCCAGGTCCTGCCCGTCGAACACACAGGTGACCTCCGCCTGGGTGCGCTGGGCCAGCATCGCCAGCCCGCCCAGCAACCGGATCCGCTGCTGCTCCAGCGGCAGCGTCGGATAGCCGGTCTTGGTCACGTTGTAGCCGTCCACCACCAGGTGCACCTGCGGGATCGCCAGCAGCTGGTCCAGCAGCGCCGGGTCGTCCTCGGCCAGCCCGCGCCGCGCCACGTCGTGCGGCGAGGCCGCCCCCGGCACCACCGCCTCCACCAGGTCCGCCGGGCGGATCTGGGAGACCGGCAGTGCCAGCTCCCGCTGCAGCCCCTGGGCCGACTGCAGCACGGTGTCCAGCAGCAGCCGCAGCCGCATGTCCTCGACGCTGCGCCCCTCGCGGGCCGACCGGCGGCCCTGCTCGGCGGCGTTCTCCAGCTCGGAGACTCGGTGTTTGAGCCGCCGCGCCTCGGTCTCGGCCGCACTGCGCTCGGCCGCGCCCTGCGCCTTCGCGGCCTCCAGCTCCCCGGCCAGGCGGCGCGCCTCGGCCTGCGCCCGGCGGGTGTCGCTCTCGAGCGACCGCACCTTCTTGCGCAGCGACTCGGCCTCCCGCCGGACGCCCTCGAACTCCGCGCGCTGCCGCTCCAGGTCCGCCCGTGCGGCGGCCCGCACCTCGGCCAGCTCGGCCTGCAGCTTCTCCGCGAGCCGGGCCGCCTCCGCGGCCGCGTCCTCGGCGCCTGCCCGCTCGACCTCCTCGCCGACCTCGGCGACCAGCCGGCTCCAGCCCGCCGAACGCACCAGGTAGGCGGCGGCGGCGACGTCCATCGGATCGGCGGCGCCCGGGACACTGCCCGACTCCAGCGCCCTCACCAGGTCCGGCTGCCCCAGCCGCAGCCGCTCCGCTATCCGCACCCGGAACGCCGGCTCCGCCTCCAGCGCGGCCGCCAGCGCGGTGGCCGCGTACTTGGCGCGCCGCGCGGGGGTGAACTTCACGTACTGACGCAGGCTCTGCGGGAGCTCGCCCGGCGGCAGTCCGCCCAGCGCGTCCGAGGCCAGCCCGACCACGCGCCGGCGCACCCCCTCGGGCAGCGGCCGGTCCAGCTTCTCGGCGACGTGCTCCGACCCGGGCTCAGCGGACTCGGAGGTGTCAGGGGTGTCTGGAGTGTCTGGGGTGTCGGGCGCAGCGCTCTCCGCCGGTCCCGTCCCGGCGTCCGGCACCTGCTCCTGCGCAGCGGGCCGAAGCCCCTGCGCTTCGCCGGGCTCCTTCGCTGCGTCCACCACGTCCTCGGCTCCGATCCTGTTTCCGGCGGGGTACGGCCGCGACCGCCCCCTGTCGTCACGCTCCGTGCGTCTTGTCTGTATTGTCCCGTGCGGCGGACGGGCGCGCGGCGCACCGCCCACCACACCGGCGGGGATCAGCCCTGCTCGGTCGGGGCCTCCGCGCCCTCGGCACCCGGGCGGGCCACCAGCTCGACCTGGTCCACGGCGTTGCACCAGCGGCAGCGCACCGACTCGATGGTCTCGCTCAGCACCTCGGTCTCCTCGACCTTGGAGTCGCCGGCCAGGTCGAAGTGCAGGAACTCGGTGACCCGCGCGCTGCGGGTGACATCGAACCGGGTGAGGTTGCCGCACAGCGTGCAGCGCCAGCGCGTCTCGGCGGTCAGGGCGGGGACGGTCATCGGGGGGTCCTCTCGGGTGGTCCCTGCGTGGGCCAGGCGCTCCCCCCGGAGCCCCGGCATCGGCGGCGGGAGGCGGGATTGCCCGCCCCAAGCCTATTGCCTGGGGCAACCATCGCGACCACCGGTCAGCGGAATAGCGGGGCTAGTCCACCTGCCGTAAACCGCCGTGTCACCTGCGGCGCCCGGAGGGATGCTTGGCCGCATGGCGCTCGCGGCCCCCGACCACACCGCCGAGCGGGGCGGCCGGCCGGAGGCGGCCGCCCCGGCGGTCACCTACGCCCTGATCGCGGTCAACACCCTGGTCTTCCTGCTCGGCCCGGCCGCCGGACTCAATCCGCTGTACGGCCCCGGCCAGGCCCGGGTCTGCGCGGAGCAGCGGTACGAGCAGCGCTGGGGCGCCGTCCCGGCCGAACTGCTGACCGGGCGGCCGCTGACCGCCGCGCAGTTGACGGAGGCCCCCGACCCGGTCCCCGGCTGCCCGGCCGCCCCGACCCCGGGCAAGCACCCGGCGCTGTCCGCCCTCACCGGCCTCTTCCTGCACGCCGGCTGGCTGCACCTGCTCGGCAACCTGCTCTTCCTCCACGTCTTCGGCCCGACCGTCGAACGGCGGCTGGGTCGGGCCCGGTACGCCGTCTTCTACCTGGCGGCCGGCAGCCTGGCCACGTACGGCTTCGCGCTCGCCGAGGCGCACGCGCCGGATTCCACCCGGGTGCTCATCGGAGCCTCCGGCGCGATCTCGGCCGTCCTGGGCGCCTATCTGCGCCTGCACCCGCGCGCCCGGGTGACCACCCTCGTCCCGCTGTTGTTCTTCCTGCCGCTGCGCTTCCCGGCCTGGCTGGTGCTCGGCCTCTGGTTCGCCCTGCAGTGGTGGTCGGTGCATTCGGCGGGCCCGGGGGTGGCCTACCTGGTCCACGTGATCGGCTTCTCGGCCGGCTTCCTCTACACCTGCACGGTGGTTCGCCACCCCTCGCGACGACCCGGCTGACGCCCGATACGCTGGCGGCACCCCACAAAGGAGCCCGAACAGTGATCACCGCCATCGTCCTGATCAAGACCAGTGTCGACCGCATCCCGGAGATCGCCGAGGCCATCGCCGCCATCGAGGGCGTCAGCGAGGTCTACTCGGTGACCGGCGGATACGACCTGGTGGCGATGGTCCGGGTGCGCCGCCACGACGACCTGGCCGAGGTCATCCCGGGCCGGCTCAACAAGGTCCCGGGCGTGGCCCACACCGAGACCCAGATCGCCTTCCGCACCTACTCCCAGCACGACCTGGAAGCCGCCTTCGCCCTCGGCCTGGACGAGTAGCGGGGCCGGGGCCTCAGCCCTCCCGGCGGGTGTCCACGACGCAACGCCCGCCCTCGTTGCGGTAGTTCCAGGCCGCGCCGTCCGTGACCAGCTCCCGAACGGCGGTCAGGAAGCGGTCGATGTGCTCGTCCGGCGTCCCGGCGCCGAAGCTCACCCGGATCGCGTTCAGGCTGCGCTCACCCGGCAGCGAGGGCTCCGGCGCACCGCACTCCGACGGCGGGGTGTCCTCGTCACCGAGCAGGGTCCGCACCAGCGGGTGGGCGCAGAACAGGCCGTCGCGCACCCCGATGCCGTACTCGGCGGACAGCGCGGCCGAGAAGTGCGAGCTGTTCCAGCCCCGGACGACGAAGGACAGCACGCCCACCCGGGCGGAGCCGGCGCCGAACAGGTTCAGCACCTTGACCTGGGGGATCCGCGCCAGCCCCGCAGTCAGCCGGTCGACCAGCTGCCGCTCGCGGGCCTCCAGCGCGTCGAAGCCGGCCTCGCTCAGCGCCCGGCAGGCCGAGGCGATCGCGTAGGCGCCGATGACGTTCGGCGAACCGGCCTCGTGCCGGGCCGGGCCGGTGTGCCACTGCACGGCCACCGAGCCGTCCGTCTCCCGAGCCACCGTGCGGGTCGCTCCGCCGCCGGCCAGGTACGGCTCGGCCGCGTCCAGCCAGTCCGCCCGGCCGGCCAGCACCCCGGCGCCGAACGGCGCGTAGATCTTGTGGCCGGAGAAGGCGATCCAGTCGACGTCCAGCTCGCGCACCGAGACCCGGTGGTGCGGGGCCAGCTGGGCGGCGTCCAGCACCACCCGGGCACCGTTCCGGTGCGCGGTCTCGGTCAGCTCGGCGACCGGCCACAGCTCGCCGGTCACGTTGGAGGCGCCGGTGACGCAGAGCAGCTTGGGGCCCTCGGGCGCCTCGGTGAGCGCGGCGTCCAGGGCGGCCACCGCCTCGGCCCGCGAGCGCGGCGCGCGCAGGTAGGTGACGCCCAGTCCGGCGTGCGCCCAGGGCAGCAGCGAGGCGTGGTGCTCGGTCTCGAAGGCGAACACCCGGGTGCCGGCCGGAACGGCGGCGGCGAGCAGGTTGAGCGAGTCGGTGGTGGCCCGGGTGAAGACCACCTGGTCGCCCTCGCGCAGGTCGAGGAACTCGGCGACGGTGCGGCGGCTCTGCTCGAAGAGGTCGGTGGACAGCTGCGAGAGGTACCCGGCCCCGCGGTGCACGCTGCCGTAGTACGGCGCGTAGGCGGCGACGTCGTCCCACACCCGCTGCAGCGCCGGCGCGCTGGCCGCGTAGTCGAGCGCCGCGTAGCCGACCTTGTCACCGCTGGCGAGCGGGACCTGGACGTCGGCGCCGAGGACCGCGAGGGGGGTGCCGATCTCGGTGGAGAGAGACATGAGGATGCACTCCTTCGGGGGTATGGGACCCCGGGAGTGCCAAGTCGTCGGGCGTCCGCGCTTGCCGCACGGACGGTTTGCCGTGGCGACCCGGTCCTCACCCAGGGCACCCCGCCACGGACGGAGGGTTGCCGGACAGCAAGCTGGGGCTTTGGCGCTGTCACTCATGACCTGCCGAAGACTCTAGGTCGGGTCCAGCGGGTGGTCAAACGGGCATCCACCATCCGGACAGCCGGGGAGCCCGCGCCGGCGTACCGGCACGGGCTCCCAACTACCGCTTCAGCTCCGGCTGGTGGCCTCCGACCAGCGCCGCAGCAGGTCCTGCGCGGCGCCCGAGTCGATGGCCTCCGCCGCCCGCGCCATGCCCGCCGCGAGCTGCTCCACCAGCGGCGCGTCGCCCAGGTCGAGCGCGACCAGCGCCGCCGCCGTGTTCAGCAGGACGGCGTCCCGCACCGGCCCGCGCTCGCCCGCCAGCAGCCGGCGCGCGACCTCGGCGTTGTAGGCGGGGTCCCCGCCGCGCAGCGTCTCGATGCCGACCAGTTCGATGCCGACCTCCCGCGGGTCGAAGGAGGTCTCGGTGACCACCCCGTCGCGCACCACCCACACCCGCGAGGTGGTGGTGATGGTCAGCTCGTCCAGCCCGTCGTCGCCGCGGAAGACCAGCGCCGTCGAGCCGCGCCGGGCGAGCACGCCGGCGATGAGCCCGGCCAGCCGCGTGTCGAAGCAGCCGATGGCGTGGGAGGTGACCTTGGCCGGGTTGGTCAGCGGGCCGAGGATGTTGAAGGCCGTCGGCACCCCGAGGTCGCGCCGGGCGGTGGCGGCGTGCCGCATCGAGGGGTGGAACTTCGCCGCGAAGCAGAAGGTGAGTCCGACCTCCTCGGCGACCTGGGCGACCCGCCGGGCGGAGAGGTCCAGCGCCACGCCGAGCTTCGCCAGCACGTCCGAGGACCCGGTGGACGAGGAGGCGGCCCGGTTGCCGTGCTTGACCACCTTGGCGCCGGCGGCCGCCGCGACGATCGCCGACATCGTGGAGATGTTGACGGTCTTCGCCCGGTCGCCGCCGGTGCCGACGATGTCCACCGCCGGGCCGGGGATCTCCAGCGGTTCGGCGTGCGCGTACATCGCGTCCACCAGACCGGTGACCTCGTCGACCGTCTCGCCCTTGGCCCGCAGCGCGATCATGAAGCCGGCCACCTGGGCGGGGGACGCCTCGCCGCTCATGATCCGGTCCATGGCCCACGCGGTGGCCGAGCGGTCGAGGTCCTCCCCCCGCAACAGCGCCGCCAGGATGTCCGGCCAGGAGCGGACCACCTGCGCGGGGTCGCTACCGCCGTTCGCAGGGTTCACGTTCACCATGGCTGACTCCAGCTGTTGTCGGTTCCCCCGCTCCGGGGGACGTCCGTACGGTTGGGAGCCAGCCTATCCAGCGGCGGGGCGCCTACGGCCCTGTCTTCTCTAGTACTGAGACACCGCCGCTCAGCGGCCGGCCGGAGCCCGCTTCGCCAGCCGTGCCCGCAGCAGGGTGGCGACCGCCTCGGCCAGCGCCACCGGGTCCACCGGTCGGGAGATCGCGGCATCGGCCCGGCTCCAGGCGGCGAGCCAGGAGTCCTGCGGCCGGCCGATCAGCACCAGCACCGGCGGGCAGCCGTAGATCTCGTCCTTCAACTGGCGCCCGAGCCCCAGCCCGCCGGCCGGGACCGCCTCGCCGTCCAGCACGCAGAGGTCCACGCCACCCTTCTCCAGTGCCTTGAGCACCGCGGGGGTGGTCGCGCACTCCAGGTAGGACAGCTCGGGAAGATCCTCGGCAGGCCGGCGGCCGAGCGCCGTCAGCACCTGCTCGCGGGTGTTGCGATCGTCGCTGTAGACGAGGACGGTGAGCGTCTCATCGGTCGTGTACGCCATGGACCCTGCTCCCTCAAGTGTGATCCGGACCACGTTCGCCTGATCCGGATGCTACTCCCGATCACCCTCCGCCGAGGGCCCCTCGCGCACGTTCCTGCTCAAGGCGCCGCGCCCTGGGCTCACCCGCCTGGAGGACGGCCCGTCACCCGGGCCCGCCCAGTCCACCCGTACGGCCGACCCCGGCCTCTCCCCCTACCTCCCGCGGCTACTCCGGCCGTGCGGCGACGCGCCGGGCAACGGGGTCGTAGGCTGCTCCGAGGAACCGTCAGAAAAGGGACACGCCGCTGCTCAGCCCCCATCCGGGCACCCCGTCGCCCCCCAAGCGGGCATACCGCACGCACCGGACACTCCGAGGGACACCCCCCGGCGTGAAGACGGAATAAGGGACCGACATAATGTCCGTCGTGGCGACAGCAACAGCAGTAGAAACCGGGCACGCGCACGGATCGGTCAACCGGCCGAACATGGTCAGCGTCGGAACGATCGTCTGGCTCAGTTCCGAGTTGATGTTCTTCGCGGCCCTCTTCGCGATGTACTTCACGCTCCGCTCCGTCAAGGGAGCCGAGTTCTGGACCGAGAAGGCTCACGCCCTCAACGTGCCGTTCTCCTCGGTCAACACCACCGTCCTGGTGCTCTCCTCGCTCACCTGCCAGCTCGGCGTGTTCGCCGCCGAGCGCGGTGACGTGAAGAAGCTCCGCATGTGGTTCATCATCACGTTCATGATGGGCGCGGTCTTCATCGGCGGCCAGGTCTTCGAGTACACCGAGCTGGTCAAGAAGGACGGCCTGTCGCTGTCCTCCGACCCGTACGGCACGGTGTTCTACCTGACCACCGGCTTCCACGGCCTGCACGTGACGGGTGGTCTGATCGCCTTCCTGCTGGTCCTGGGACGGACGTACGCAGCCAAGCGCTTCACGCACGAGCAGGCCACCGCCGCGATCGTCGTGTCGTACTACTGGCACTTCGTCGACGTCGTGTGGATCGGCCTGTTCGCGACCATCTACCTGATCAAGTAACCAGCTGATCAGGTCGCTGGCCACCGGCTGCGGCCCCCGCCCTCACCGGCGACGGGCCGCTTCTGCCGGTGCCGACGCTCCCACCGACCGACCGCGCGCGCAGCCCTTAGACAGGCAGCCTCGTGCCGGCCAGACCGGCCGCCGGGTGCACCCACCAGTCGACCAGATCCTGACACCGGGGTTATTCCGTGAAAAAGCTCTCCGCACGACGGCGCCACCCATTGGCGGCGCTGGTCGTCCTACTTCTCGCCCTGGCGGCAACCGGGGGGCTGTACGCCGCGTTCGCTCCCGCCGACAAGGCGCAGGCCGACGTCGCCGCGCAGTCGCTCGCGATCGATGAGGGCAAGAAGCTCTTCGCCGTCGGTTGCTCCTCCTGTCACGGCCTGAACGGCCAGGGCGGCAGTGACGGTCCCAGCCTGGTCGGCGTCGGCTCCGCCTCCGTCGACTTCCAGGTCGGTACCGGCCGCATGCCGGCCCAGCAGCCCGGCGCCCAGGTGCCGCGCAAGAAGAACATCTACACGCAGGCCGAGATCGACCAGCTCGCCGCCTTCGTGGCCTCCCTCGGTCCCGGCCCGGTGACCCCGAAGGAGGAGCAGTACACCTCGACCAACCCGGAGGACATCTCCAAGGGTGGCGAGCTGTTCCGCACCAACTGCGCCCAGTGCCACAACTTCGCCGGCCAGGGTGGTGCCCTGACCAAGGGCAAGTACGCCCCGTCGCTGGAGGGCGTGGACGCCAAGCACATCTACGAGGCCATGCAGACCGGCCCGCAGCAGATGCCGTCGTTCCCGGACACCACCATGCCCGAGGAGCAGAAGAAGCAGATCGTGGCCTTCGTCCGCCACACCACCAGCGAAGAGCCCAACCCCGGCGGTCTCACGCTCGGCAGCCTCGGTCCGGTGACCGAGGGCCTGTTCGGCTGGATCTTCGGTCTTGGCACGCTCATCGCGGTCGCGATCTGGGTCGCCGCCCACACCACCAAGGCCAAGAAGTCATGAGCCACGACATGTCAGAAGAGAAGCTCCCGGAGTCGCACGGCTCCGCCGGCGAGGTCGCCGACCACGGCAACCCCTTCGCCGACCCGGGCCTGCCGGCCCACGAGCCCCGTCGCACCGACATCGACGAGCGGGCCGCGCAGCGGGCCGAGCGCCAGGTGTCGCTGATGTTCGTGATCTCGATGCTCGCCACCGTCGGCTTCATCGCCTCGTACGTGGCCATCGACCCGGACAAGATCGTCTACATCTTCCCGCTGGGCAAGGTCAGCGCGATGAACTTCGCGCTGGGCCTGACCCTGGGCGTCGCCCTCTTCATGATCGGCGCGGGCGCGGTCCACTGGGCCCGCACCCTGATGTCGGACGTCGAGCTGCCGGCCGAGCGTCACCCGATCGAGGCCTCCGACGAGGTCCGCGCGGACGTCATCGACCAGTTCAAGACCGGTGCCGCCGAGTCCGGCTTCGGCCGCCGCAAGATGATCCGCAACACCCTCATCGGTTCGATGGCGCTGGTCCCGCTCTCCGGCGTGGTCCTGCTCCGCGACCTCGGCCCGCTCCCGGAGAAGAAGCTCCAGGAGACCGGCTGGAAGGAGGCGACCCCGGCCAAGCCGCTGCCGCTCGTCAACATGAACACCCTGCAGCAGATGAAGCCCGAGGACATCGCCATCGGTTCGCTGACCTTCGCCATGCCGGAGGGCCTGTCCACGCACGACGAGGACTTCCAGCAGCGGATCGCCAAGGACGCCCTGATGCTGGTGCGCATCGCGCCGGACGACATCAAGGACGACAAGTCCAGGGAGCTGGGTTTCGAGGGCATCCTCGCCTACTCCAAGATCTGCACCCACGTCGGCTGCCCGATCAGCCTGTACGAGCAGCAGACCCACCACGCGCTCTGCCCCTGCCACCAGTCGACCTTCGACCTGGCGGACGGCGCGCGCGTCATCTTCGGCCCGGCCGGTCACCCCCTGCCGCAGCTGAAGATCACCACTGACGACAAGGGCAACCTGGTCGCCACCGGCGACTTCGCGGAGCCTGTCGGCCCGAGCTTCTGGGAGCGTGCTCGATGAGTAGCGCGAGCAGCACCACCACCGGTGCCGCCAAGCCTTCCAGCACGCGTGCCAAGCCCACCAACAAGTGGGAAGCCGCAGCTGACTGGACGGACGGCCGGCTGGGGATCTACTCCCTCGCCAAGGCCAACCTGCGGAAGATCTTCCCGGACCACTGGTCCTTCATGCTGGGCGAGATCTGCCTCTACACGTTCGTCATCATCATCCTGACCGGCGTCTACCTGACGCTGTTCTTCAAGCCGTCGATGGCCGAGGTCGTCTACAACGGCTCGTACGTGCCGCTCAAGGGCATCGGGATGTCCGAGGCGTACGCCTCGACGATGAACATCAGCTTCGAGGTCCGCGGCGGTCTGCTGATCCGTCAGATCCACCACTGGGCCGCCCTGGTCTTCGTGGCCGCGATGCTCGTGCACATGATGCGCGTGTTCTTCACCGGCGCGTTCCGCAAGCCGCGTGAGATCAACTGGGTCTTCGGCTTCCTGCTGCTGGTCCTGGGCATGTTCGACGGCTTCTTCGGCTATTCGCTGCCGGACGACCTGCTGTCGGGTACCGGTATCCGCTTCATGGAAGGCGCGATCCTCGCCGTCCCGCTGGTGGGCACCTACGTCCAGATGTTCCTCTACGGGGGCGAGTTCCCCGGCACCGACATCATCCCGCGGTTCTTCACGATCCACGTGCTGCTGATCCCGGGCATCATGCTCGGCCTGCTGGTGGCGCACCTGATCCTGGTCTTCTACCACAAGCACACCCAGTGGGCGGGCCCGGGCAAGACCGAGAAGAACGTCGTCGGCATGCCGCTGATGCCGGTCTACATGGCCAAGGCCGGTGGCTTCTTCTTCCTGGTGTTCGGCATCATCGCCGCCATGTCGGCGATCGCCTCGATCAACCCGATCTGGGCGTACGGACCGTACCGTCCCGACCAGGTGTCCACCGACGCCCAGCCGGACTGGTACATGGGCTTCTCCGAGGGCCTGATCCGTGTCATGCCGGGCTGGGAGATCAGCCTGTGGGGCCACACCCTGAACCTGGGTGTGTTCGTCCCGCTGATGATCTTCCCGCTGGTCCTGGTCGCGATCGCGGTCTACCCGTTCATCGAGGGCTGGATCACCGGCGACAAGCGCGAGCACCACATCCTGGACCGTCCGCGCAACGCCCCGGTCCGCACCGCCCTGGGTGCCGCCTGGATCAGCCTGTACCTGGTGCTGCTGATCGGTGGTGGCAACGACCTGTTCGCCACCCACCTGCACCTGTCGCTCAACGCGATCACCTACTTCGTCCGCGTCGGCTTCTTCGCGGTCCCGGTGATCGTCTTCATCATCACCAAGCGCTGGTGCCTCGGCCTCCAGCGCCGTGACAAGGAGAAGGTGCTGCACGGCCGCGAGACGGGTGTCATCAAGCGCCTGCCGCACGGCGAGTTCATCGAGGTGCACGCCCAGCTGCCGCAGAAGGACCTGCACAAGCTCACCGCGCACGAGCAGATCCAGCCGGTCCAGCTGCCGGCCCAGACGGACGAGAACGGCGTGGCCCGCAAGGCCGGCGTCGTCACCCGCACCCGGGCCAAGCTGTCCCGCGGCTTCTACGGCGAGGGCAGCCAGATCCCCAAGCCGACCGCCGAGGAGCACCACGAGATCACCAGCGGCCACGGCCACCACTGATCCCGTACCCGCGTCACCCCGAGGGCCGCTGACCAGAGTTCATCTGGTCGGCGGCCCTCGGGCTTTTCCGTATCCTCCGGTTCCGTACCCGCCGTCGCCCTCGCCCTCAGGAGCTTCCCGTGCAGCTGTCCGTCGACTCCGCGTCCGCCACTCCCCCGTACGAGCAGATCCGCGCCCAGATCGCGGAGCTGGCCCGTACCGGGGACCTGCCGACCGGGCTGAAGCTGCCCACCGTACGGGCCCTGGCCGAGGAACTGGGGCTGGCCGCCGGCACCGTCGCCCGGGCCTACCGGGAGCTGGAGGCGGACGGCATCGTGGAGACCCACGGCCGGCGCGGCACGCTGATCGCCGCCGCCGGGGACACCGCGCACCGGCTGGCCGCCGCGGCCGCCACCGAGTACGCCGAGCGCGCGGACCGCCTCGGGCTCTCCCACGCGGACGCCCTGGCCGCGGTGGTCACCGCGCTGGGGCTGGCCTACCCCGAGGCCTAGCAACGGGATCCGGCAGCAAGGCTCGGCAGTGGGGCCTGGCAGCGGGGCCCGGCGGGGGCTTCGCGGGCCCTCAGACCTCCGGGCGGATCATCCCCGCGGCCGGGGCCTGGCCGGCCGGTGCGGTGGTGCTGAGGGGCTGTCCGACGGCGCTGTGCTTGACCCAGTCCGTCCAGGTGACGTTCCAGTCCCCGAAGCCGTTGCCGAACGCCTCCATCCCGGCGCCGCGGCTGTTCACCACCGTCACCAGGTCCCCCACCCGGGTGTTCTCGTAGAACCACTTGGCGTTCTCGGTGCTCATGCCGGTACAGCCGTGGCTGACGTTCTCCACGCCCTGCGAGCCGACCGACCAGGGCGCCGCGTGGACGTACTCGCCGCTCCAGGTCACCCGGGTGGCCCACTGCACGTCGAGGTTGTACGACTCCGAGCTGCCGGCGGCTATGCCGATGGTCTCGCCGCTCATCCGGACGGAACGCTCCTGGCCGAGCACCACCTTGATGCCGTTGCGGGTGTCGAAGCCGGGCTTTCCGGTGGTGACCGGGATGGTCCGCACGACCTCGCCGCCACGCTTCAGGGTGAGCTCGTGGGCGGCCGCGTCGACCACCGACTCGACCCGCTCGCCTATCCGCAGCTTCAGCGAGCTGCGGTCGCCGCCGTAGAGGCCGTCCGCGATCCGGCTGCCGGTGTCGTCGAAGGCCAGCGTGACGGCCGTCCCGGCCGGCCAGTACTCCTCCGGGCGGAAGTGCAGGTTCTTGTCGTCCACCCAGTACCAGGCGCCGGTGACGGCGGGCTGGGAGGTGACGGTCAGGGCCTGCTCGACCTCCCGGCGGGCCTGCGGGTCCTTCACCGCCTCGGAGAGCTGCACGGTGAGCGGCTGGCCGACCCCGTAGACGCCGCTGCCGGAGGAGTCCGGGCCGAGCTTGGCGGTGAGCAGGCGCTGGGCGGCGAGGGTGCTGAAGTCTTCGGTGGTGTCGCCGCGGCCGCCCTTGCCGTCGTCGGCGGCGATGCGGACGGAGTACGTGGTGGCGGCCTTCAGCCGGCCGGTGGTCCGCCAGCTGCGCTGGTCGGCGGCGAGTTCGCCCGCGACCACCCGGCCGTCCGGGCCCACCACGGTGACGTCGGTGAGCCGGCTGCCCTGCACGGCCGTCACGGTGACCGGCTGGGCCGGGTCGACCTTGCCGTCCGCCGAGAGGTGGACCAGCGGGGCCGCGTCGATCCGGTGCGGCCCGGCGGACTCGTCGTCGCCGGACGAGCAGGCGGCCAGCGGGGCCAGTACTACGAGGGTCAGCGAGATGCTGCCTATAGCTGCGATTCCGCACCTGTCGGGCATGACCGCCTCCGGGGTTCGCACGATTGATCAGATCGTAGGAACGCCTACCGGCAGAGCGACATCCGAGGGACCCTCCGTTGACCCGGGAGAGTGAGACCGTCACCCCGGAGACGCAGCAGGGCCGGTCCCCCCGTGCGGGGGGGACCGGCCCTGGTGTCGGATGCGGAACCCTACTGGTTCTGGTTCTCGCCCCGGTAGAACTCGAAGACCCATCCGAAGATGCCGATCGCGATGATCGGGGCGGCCCAGAACATCAGCCACCAGCCGAAGATCACGCCCATGAAGGCGAGCGCGCCACCGAGCGCCAGCGACAGCGGCTGCCAGCTGGTCGGGGCGAAGAAGCCCACCTCACCGGCGTCGTCCGTGACCTCGGCCTCGGGGTTGTCACCCGCGCCGCTGTCCACCCGGCGGGCGGTGAATGCGAGGTAGTACCCGATGAAGGCACAGAGGGCGAAGGCGAGGAAGAGCGCGGTGGTACCCGCGGCCTCCAGGCCCGGGCCCGAGTTGTTGGTCCACAGGCCGTAGGTGATGGCCATGGCCAGCACGAAGACCGACAGGCCCAGGAAGATCTTTCCCTGTTCCTTCATCAGGCGTCACCCTCCTGCTTGCCCTTGCCCAGCTTCGGGGCGTCGTACTTCGCCGGGGTCACACCGGCGAGGTGCTTGGCCGGCTCACCGTGGTTCTCCAGGTAGTCCAGCGCGGCGATCTCCGGGTGGTGGAGGTCGAAGGCCGGGGATTCGGAGCGGATCCGGGGCAGGGTGAGGAAGTTGTGCCGCGGCGGCGGGCAGGAGGTCGCCCACTCGAGGGAGCGGCCGAAGCCCCACGGGTCGTCCACGGTGACCTTCTCGCCGTACTTGGCGGTCTTCCAGACGTTGTAGAGGAACGGCAGGATCGACAGGCCGAGCACGAAGGAGCCGATGGTCGAGACGGTGTTCAGGGTGGTGAAGCCGTCCGACGCCAGGTAGTCGGCGTAGCGGCGGGGCATGCCCTCCGCGCCGAGCCAGTGCTGCACCAGGAACGTCGTGTGGAAGCCGATGAACAGCGTCCAGAAGGTGATCCGGCCGAGCCGCTCGTCCAGCATCTTGCCGGTCATCTTCGGCCACCAGAAGTGGAAGCCGGCGAACATCGCGAACACGACGGTGCCGAAGACCACGTAGTGGAAGTGGGCGACGACGAAGTACGAGTCCGAGACGTGGAAGTCGATCGGCGGGGAGGCCAGCAGGACACCGGTCAGACCGCCGAAGAGGAAGGTGACCAGGAAGCCGACCGTCCAGAGCATCGGGGTCTCGAAGCTCAGTGAGCCCTTCCACATGGTGCCGACCCAGTTGAAGAACTTCACACCGGTCGGGACCGCGATCAGGAAGGTCATGAAGGAGAAGAACGGCAGCAGGACCTGCCCGGTGACGTACATGTGGTGCGCCCACACCGTCACGGACAGACCGGCGATCGCGATGGTGGCCGCGATCAGACCGGAGTAGCCGAACATCGGCTTGCGGCTGAAGACCGGGATGATCTCGGACACGATGCCGAAGAACGGCAGCGCGATGATGTACACCTCGGGGTGGCCGAAGAACCAGAACAGGTGCTGCCACAGCATCGCCCCGCCGTTGGCGGGGTCGAAGACGTGGGCACCGAACTTCCGGTCGGCCTCCAGGGCGAACAGCGCGGCGGCCAGGACCGGGAAGGCCAGCAGGACCAGCACCGAGGTCAGCAGGACGTTCCAGACGAAGATCGACATCCGGAACATCGTCATGCCCGGGGCGCGCATGCAGATGATCGTGGTGATGAAGTTGACCGCACCGAGGATCGTGCCGAAGCCGGAGAAGGCCAGACCCATGATCCACATGTCGCCGCCGACGCCGGGCGAGTGCACCGCGTCCGACAGCGGGGAGTAGGCGAACCAACCGAAGTTGGCGGCACCGTTCGGCGTCAGGAAGCCGGACACCGCGATGGTCGAACCGAAGAGGTACAGCCAGTACGCGAACATGTTCAGACGCGGGAACGCCACGTCCGGCGCGCCGATCTGCAGCGGCATGATCCAGTTCGCGAAGCCCGCGAACAGCGGCGTCGCGAACATCAGCAGCATGATCGTGCCGTGCATCGTGAACGCCTGGTTGAACTGCTCGTTCGACAGGATCTGGGTCCCGGGACGAGCCAGCTCGGCGCGCATGACCAGGGCGAGGATGCCACCGATCAGGAAGAAGGCGAACGACGTGCCCAGGTACAGGGTGCCGATCGTCTTGTGGTCAGTGGTGGTCAGCCACTTGATGATGGTCGAACCCGGCTTCCGGGTCCGCTGCGCCCCGACCGTGACGGCACCGGCGCCCCCGCCGGCCGCGGCGGGCTCGTTGAGGATGGTCACTTCTCTTCACTTCCCATGCCGATGAGGCCGGAGGGCACCGAGCCGTTCTGGCCCTTGGCGCGAAGCTCGGCCAGGTGCTTGTCGTAGTCGGCGCGGTCGACGACCTTGACGTTGAACAGCATGCGCGAGTGGTCGGTGCCACAGAGCTCGGCACACTTGCCCTTGTACTCGCCCTTGACGGTCGGGGTGACCTCGAACTTGTTCACCACGCCCGGCACGACGTCCATCTTCATCATGAAGTTGACGGGCCAGAAGTCGTGGATGACGTCACGCGAGGTAAGACGGAACTGCACCGTCTCGTTGACCGGCAGCCAGAGCGTCGGAAAATCACTGGGCGTACCGATGTCGTACGCGGCGTCCTTGTTGGCCGGGTCGGGAGTCTCGGTGTTCTCGTAGTTGAACGCCCAGCTCCACTGGAAGCCGACCACGTTGACGTAGTGCTGCGGCTTCTCGGAGACGTGCGTCAGCTTGTTCTCGTCGCGGGCGACGAAGTAGAAGAGCACCGAGACGATGATGATGGGGACCGCGGTGTAGAGCGCCTCGATGGGCACGTTGTACCGGGTCTGCGGAGGGACCTCCACACCGGTGCGCTTGCGCCGGTGGAAGATCACGCTCCAGATGATCAGACCCCACATCAGTACGCCGACCACCAGCGCCGCGATCCAGGACCCCTGCCACATCCGGAGGACCAACGGCCCTTCCGTGGTGACGGGGCTCGGGAGGCCAAGCCTGGGGAGGTCGTTGGCCGAGCAGCCGGTGGCGGTCGCGATGACGAGGCCCAGTGCCAGCGCCTGAGGCAGCTTCCGCCGCATCGTGCGCCGCGGCGAGCGGTCGGAGCCGTTGGGACTCACGTAGCGCCTTCCCGAAGTCTCGCCCGCCTTCGCGTCGCCCCGAGGAGGATTGTGAGCCTCCCCGGCGACCCGACCACGGGCACGGTTTGAATGCTTATGCGGGCCAAACCCTACTCCAGCCTTATGCGCTCCTGACGGGCAGCCCCCGGTAACGCGCCGCCCGGTCGCCCGATCAGGCCCGGAAGGGGCTGCGTCGCAGGTCATCGTAGGCATTAGAGCTCCGTACGCCCGATCGGGGGATGACCTCGGGCAACGTCCATGACGACCCGTCGGACGCGGACGAAGCGGACATTCGGGGTGATCGACTGACGGTGGGTGAGCCGTGCGATCGGACCGGAAAGGGCTCCGGGTGTGTCGTTAAATGTGACCGTGTACTTCGACGCGGCCTCGACGGCCCCTCTGCACCCCGTCGCGCGACAGGCGCTGACCGCCGCCCTCGACGAGGGCTGGGCCGATCCGGCCCGGCTGTACCGCTCCGGCCGGCAGGCCCGGATGCTGCTGGACGCCGCCCGCGAGACGGTCGCCGCAGTGCTGGGCGCGCGGGCCGACGAGATCGCCTTCACCGCGAGCGGGACGCAGGCCGTCCAACTCGGCCTGCTCGGCGCCCTGGCCGGGAACCGGCGGCGCGGCGGCCACCTGGTGCACTCCGCGGTGGAGCACTCCAGCGTGCTGCACGTCGCCGAGCGCCACGAGGCGGGCGGGGGCGAGGTCACGGTCGTCCCGGTGGACCGGGGCGGACGGGTCGACCCGGCGGCCTTCGGCGCGCTGCTGCGCCCGGACACCGCGCTGGCCGCGCTGCAGAGCGCCAACCACGAGGTGGGGACGGTCCAGCCGGTCGGTGAGGTCGCCGAATCGTGCGCCGCGGCCGGCGTCCCGCTGCTGGTCGACGCGGCGCAGAGCGCCGGGCGGGTGGACGTCCCGGCGGGCTGGTCGCTGCTGACCGCGAGCGCGCACAAGTGGGGCGGCCCGCCCGGGGTCGGGGTGCTGGCGGTGCGCAAGGGTGTCCGGTACGCCTCGCCGCTGCCGGCTGACGAGCGCGAGGGCGGCCGGGTGCCCGGCTACGTCAACGTCCCGGCGATCGTGGCCGCGGCCGCCTCGCTGCGCGCCGTACGGGCCGAGGCCGAGCAGGAGAACGCCCGGCTGCACGCCCTGGTGGAGCGGATCCGGGCCCGGGTGCCGCGGCTGGTGCCCGAGGTCGAGGTGGTCGGCGACCCGGTGCGGCGGCTGCCGCACATCGTCACCTTCTCCTGCCTGTACGTGGACGGCGAGGTGCTGCTGACCGAGCTGGACCGGGCGGGCTTCGCGGTCTCCTCCGGCTCCTCCTGCACCTCCTCCACACTGACGCCCAGCCATGTGCTGGCGGCCATGGGGGTGCTCACCGAGGGAAACGTCCGGATCTCGCTGCCGTACGGGACGGCCGAGGCGGACGTGGAGCGCTTCCTCGCGGTGCTGCCGGAGCTGGTGGCCGGGGTCCGGGGACCGCTCGGGCTGGACCTGCCGGCGCCCGAGGCCGCCCCGGCGGGCACGCTGCTGGTGATCGACGCGCTGGGCAAGCGGTGCCCGCTGCCGGTGATCGAGCTGGCGAAGCGGATCGGCGAGGTGCCGCCGGGCGGCACGGTCGCCGTGCTGGCGGACGACGAGGCGGCCCGGCTGGACATCCCGGCCTGGTGCGAGATGCGCGGGCAGGAGTACGCGGGCGAGGCCCCGGCCGCCGAGTACGGCGGCGACCGGGGCTCGGCCTACCTCGTCGTGCGGCGCACTACTTGACCAGGTGCGCGCGGATCTCGGCGGCCGCCTCGGCGCCGTAGGTGTCCTCGAAGCGCTTCAGGAAGCCGGCCGGGCGCAGCTCGTACTCCTGGGTGCCGACGGTCTCGATGACCAGGGTGGCGAGCATGCAGCCGAGCTGGGCGGAGCGCTCCAGGTCGAGGTCCCAGGACAGACCGGCGAGGAAGCCGGCCCGGAAGGCGTCGCCGACGCCGGTCGGGTCGAGCTTGGCCTCCTCCTTGGCGCAGCCGACCAGGATCGGCGCCTCGCCCTTGCGCTCGATCCGGACGCCCTTGCTGCCGAGGGTGGTGATCCGGGTGCCGACGCGGGTGAGCAGCTCCTCGGCGTTCCAGCCGGTCTTGGTCTCGATCAGCGCGGCCTCGTACTCGTTGGTGAAGAGGTACGCGGCGCCGTCCACGATGTCGCGGATGTCGTCGCCCTCCAGGCGGGCCAGCTGCTGGGAGGGGTCGGCAGCGAAGGCGTAGCCGCGGGTGCGGCACTCCTGGGTGTGGCGGACCATGCCCTGCGGGTCGTCGGCGCCGATCAGGACGAGGTCCAGGCCGCCGACGCGGTCGGCGATCGGCTTCAGCTCGATGCTGCGGGCCTCGGCCATGGCGCCGGTGTAGAACGAGGCGATCTGGTTGTGGTCCTGGTCCGTGGTGCACATGAAGCGGGCCGTGTGCCGGGTCTCGGAGATGTGGACGGAGTCGCAGTCCACGTTGTTGCGCTCCAGCCAGCTGCGGTACTCGGCGAAGTCCGCGCCGGCGGCGCCGACCAGGATCGGGCGCAGCCCCAGCACACCCATGCCGAAGGCGATGTTCGGGGCGACCCCGCCCCGGCGGATGTCCAGGGTGTCGACCAGGAAGGACAGCGACACGGTGTGCAACTGCTCGGCGACGAGCTGGTCGGCGAACCGACCGGGAAACGTCATCAGATGGTCGGTGGCGATCGAGCCGGCGACGGCGATACGCACGGAAGGTCTCCTCAGGGTGGCTGTGGGGCCAGCGGGCAGGCGCGGATGAACCCACTCACGGTACCGGGCCCCGGGAGGTGCCCCCGCAAGAGTGCCGAAAGTTGCCGCCCGTACGGCCATGGTGGCACCCGCCGCCGTCGAACGTGTACTACCTCCGGGTAGCACTGGTGGGCGGGACGAGGCCCGGCCTAGGGTCGGCCCCAGGAGGCCCGCCGCGCGGGTGGGCCCCGACGTCGACCGTGGCAGCGCGGCCACGGCTCTGGATCGGAGCGATGCCCGATGAAGACCGAACACTCCCCGTTGCCTGGCCTGCGGGCCGAGGACGGCGAGACCCTCGACGCCCTGCTGGACTCCTCCCGGCGGCTGCGCCGGTTCTGGCCGCTGCTGGCGGCCGGCCCGGAGCCCACCGCCCCCGCGTCCGTCGGCTTCCGGGTCCCGTCCGGGGCGCAGCGGGTGGTCGCAGGGATGGCCGAGTACGGCTTCTGAGCCGGAGCCGGATCGAGACCCGGCCGGACCACAGTGGGACCGGAGCACAGCGGGACCGGATCGAAATCTGGCCGGATCGGAGCGGAACCGGATCCGTCCGGGGCACGTCACATCCGCGCGGAGCGGCCGAGGAGGCGGCACCGCTGAGCTCTCGGGAGGATGTGCAGATGGATCTGGAGACGATGCCCCGGCGCGGTCGGCGGGCGATGGCCCTGGCGGGTCTGGCGCTGGCGGCGGTGGTGACGGTGGCCGGGTGCAACGGGGACGGCAAGTCCGCCTCGGACTCGGCGACGAGCGGCGCGGCCACCGGCTCCGCCTCGGCGAGTGCCTCCCCGCAGGCCCCGACACCCTCCGGCGACCCGTCCGCGGCCCCGACGGGGAGCCCCGCGGGCGCCGGGACGCCGCCGCAGACGCCGCCGACCGGTTTCTCCCCCACCCTGGGCTCGCCCGCTCCCGGGCAGGCGACGCCGGGCACTCCGCCGGTCAACGGGATCGCGCCGGGCGAGCCGAACCCGAACGGCTCGGCCGCGCCCGCGCGCCCGCCGGTGGCCTACCGGGTGGACGGCACCACCAAGCTGACCGTCTACTTCTTCGGCGGGGTCTGCACCAAGTACGCGCTGAAGGCGGACGAGTCGCAGCCGGGCCGGGTGGACGTCACCGTGGTGTCGGGGCCGCCCACGGTGGGCCCCGGGCAGGTCTGCAACGCGCTGGCCAAGCGGCAGTCGGTGTCGGCCGATCTGCGCTCGCCGCTGACCGGGCGGACGGTGGTCGACAAGACCAGCGGCCAGGAGCTGCCGCTGGACGCCGAGCCGCACTCCGGGCCGGACCCGGTGACCCCGGACGTCGCCGGCCAGTAGGAGCCCTGCCGTACGAGCCCTACGGCGCCAGGAAAACGAAGAGGCGGCCCCGGGAGCACCCGGGGCCGCCTTTTCGCAGCCGACTTAGCTGAACGAGTCGCCGCAGGCGCAGGAGCCCGTGGCGTTCGGGTTGTCGATCGTGAAGCCCTGCTTCTCGATGGTGTCGACGAAGTCGACGGTGGCGCCGCCCAGGTACGGGGCGCTCATCCGGTCGGTGACGACCTTGACACCGTCGAAATCCTTGAGCACGTCGCCGTCGAGCGAGCGCTCGTCGAAGAACAGCTGGTAACGCAGGCCGGAGCAGCCACCGGGCTGGACGGCGACGCGCAGCGCGAGGTCCTCGCGGCCTTCCTGCTCCAGCAGGGCCTTGACCTTGGCCGCGGCGGCATCGGTAAGGAGGATGCCACTCTCGACGGTGGTCTCGTCCTGGACGGTCATCTGCTTTCTCCCGGTCTTGACGACGGTTCTGCCGCCAGTGCCAACCACCGTCCGTCCGGATTCATTTCCCGGGCGGCGATGGATTTCTTCGGCCTGTTTCGCGGCGGATTTTCCGTGGGCCGGGTGTACCACCCGTGTCCCCTACGCTCCCCATGCTCGCACAACCCTGGCCGGACCGGTCACCGCCCGAGCCCCGGATCCGGCTGAACCGGCCCCGCGGCGGCCAGTCGGACGCCAGGATGGTGCCCATGATCCTTCGCCCGGTCAGGGACACCGCCGCGGACGCGGAGGCCGTCCAGGAGCTGTCCGCCGCCGCGTTCGCCGACCCCGCCGAGGCCGGACCGGCGCCGGGGCCGACGCCCCTGCAGCTGGCCAGGACCAGGCACCTGGCGCGCACCGACCCCGGGGGCTGCTGGCTGGCGTCGATCGGCGGGGAACCGGTCGGGGTGGTCCTGTCGATGCGCCGGGAGGGCCTGTGGACGCCGTCCCTGTACGCGGTCCGGCCGTCCGCGCAGGGCAAGGGCGTCGGGCGGCTGCTGCTCGAACGGGCGGCGACGCACGCGCGGGGCTGCCTGCGAGGGATGGTCTGCGCCTCGGACTCCCCCGCCGCGGCGCGCCGCTACCGGCTGGCCGGGTTCACCCTGCACCCGGCGATGCGGCTGGCCGGGCGGGTGGACCGGAACGGGCTGATCGACCCCGGGGACATTCCGGTGCACCGCGGCAACGCCACCCACCTGCACCTGCTGGACTCGGTGGACCGGCGGCTGCGCGGGTCCGCGCACGGGCCCGACCACGAGCTGATGCTGGGGCACTTCGAGGAGCTGCTGATCGCCGACGCGCTGGCCGGCAGCGGCTACTGCTACCGGGACGGCGGCGCGGTGCGGCTGCTGGCGGCCACCAGCAAGCGGATCGCCGCCCGGCTGCTGCGCGAGGCGCTGGCCCGGGTGCCGGACGGGGTCGAGGCGAGGGTGGAGTTCCTGACCGCGGAGCAGGAGTGGGCGCTGGACGTCGGGCTGGAGGTCGGGCTGACCCCGCGGGCGGCCGGGTTCGTCGGGGCGCGCGGGATGCGGCCGCCGATGCCGTACCTGCCGAGCGGGGCGTTCCTGTAGCGGCGGTCGGGAACGCGCGACGGCCCCACCGGGAGCCCGGTGGGGCCGTGCGCGGAAGCCTCGGGGCCCCGGTCAGACCATGGTGTCCAGGATCTCCCGGACCATCTCCATGGTGGTGCCCGGGTGCAGGAAGGCGAAGCGGGCGACCGTCTCGCCGTCCCAGCCGGTGGGAGTGACGAAGCCGATCTGGTCCGCGAGCAGCTGCTGCGACCAGCGGTAGTAGTCGTCGTTGGTCCAACCCGTGCGCTTGAAGCAGACCGCCGAGAGCTGCGGGTCGAACAGCAGCTCCAGGTGGTCGGTCTCGCGGATCAGCTGCGCGGTGTCCCGGGCCAGTGTGAGGCCGGCCTCGATGGCGTCGGTGTAGGCCTGGACGCCGTGCACGGCCAGCGAGAACCAGAGCGGCAGGCCGCGGGCGCGCCGGGTCAGGTGGTAGGCGTAGTCGGTGGGGTTCCACTCGTCGCCCTCGGTGTGCAGGACGTCCAGGTACGAGGCGTCCTGGGTGTGCACGGCGCGGGCGAGCTGCGGGTTGCGGTAGATCAGCGCGGCGCAGTCGAAGGGGGCGAACAGCCACTTGTGCGGGTCGACCACGAAGGAGTCGGCGTGCTCGATGCCGTTGTAGCGCTCGCGCACCGAGGGCGCGAAGAGGCCCGCGCCGCCGTAGGCGCCGTCCACGTGGAACCACAGGTCGCGCTCGCGGGCGACCTCGGCCAGGCCCGCGAGGTCGTCGATGATGCCCTCGTTGGTGGTGCCGCCGGTGCCGACGACGGCGATCACCGTCTCCGGGTTCGGGTCGGCGGCCAGCGCGGCGCGCAGGGCCTCGCCGGTGAACTGCCGGTTCACGGTCGGGACCTTGAAGGCCTCGACGCCGATGATGTTGAAGGTGTTCTTGACCGAGGAGTGCACCTGGTCGGCGACGGCTATCCGCAGCCGCACCTCCGGACCACTGGGACGACCCTGCTCGGCGAGGCGGCGGCGGGCGGTGTCGCGGGCGACCACGAGGGCGGAGAGGTTGCCCGCCGAGCCGCCGGAGACGAAGGTGCCGCCGGCCGACTGGGGCATGCCCGCGCGGTCGGCGATCAGGCGCAGCACCTGGTTCTCGGCGGCGATCGCGCCAGCCGCCTCCAGCCAGGAGATGCCCTGCAGCGAGGCGCAGGAGACCACCATGTCGAACAGCAGCGCGGCCTTGGTCGGGGCGCACGGGATGAAGGACAGGTAGCGCGGGCTGTCGGCGGAGATGACCGCGCGGGACAGCTCGTGGTCGTAGAGCTTGAGCACGTCGGCCGGGTTGTTGCCGTCCTGGTTCAGCAGGCCGGCCAGCTGGGTGCGCAGGTGCTCGCCGTCACCGGGGTGGTCGAGCGGGACGGGGTCGTACTGCAGCCGCTCCCGCATGTAGTCGAAAACCAGGTCGACCAGTTCGTTGTCGGGCCGGTGCATGCGGTCGGAGGCTGCGGACACGGCGGGTCCCTCTCGGCTGTGGGGTGTCGGGGGGTGTGGATCCGGCCCGGTCGGCGGGGGGGCTTCACCGCGACGACCGGACGTGATCAGCGTAGGCAGCCGGAGTGCTTCGCCGCGCGTCGGAACGCGGCTGGTCAGGCAGGTTTCGAGCGTCTTCGGGTGGGTCCGCGCAGGATTCCTGCGTACCGCCCGGGCGTCAGCCGATCAGCTGGGAGAGGACCACCGAGGAGCGGCTGCGCTGGACTCCGGGCTCGCGCCGGATCCGCTCGATGACGGCCTCCAGATGGCGCATGTCGGCCGCCCTGAGGTGGACCAGGGCATCCGGGTCGCCGGTGACCGTCCAGGCCGCGATGACCTCGGGGAACTGGCGCAGGCTGGCGAGGATCTCCTCGGGGGCGGTGCGCTCGCGGCAGTAGACCTCGACGAAGGCCTCGGTCTGCCAGCCGAGGACGGCGGGGTCGAGCACCACGGTGAAGCCCCGCACCACGCCGCGTGCCCGCAGCCGGTCGATCCGGCGGCGCACGGCGGTGGCGGAGAGGTTCACCTGCAGGCCGATCTCGGCGTACGAGGCGCGGCCGTCGCGGCCGAGCCGGGCGAGCAGGAGCCGGTCGGTCTCGTCCAGGTCGGTCCCGACCACCTCGTGCGCTCGGCTGCTGCTCATCGGTGCGGGGCTCCACGGGTCGTGCGAGGGTTCGGCGGCGCGTCGCGGCGGCGGGCTGCCACTGTCACTGCGGCGGCCACTGCCGAAACGGTTCGCCACCCATTCTGGCGGATGACCTGAACGAGGTCACCGCCGACGGATGACGGGCCGGAGGCCGTCACGCCACCAGGAGGACGATCTTTCCCCGGGTACGGCCCTCGGCGCTGAGCGCCTGGGCGGAGGCGGCCTGGGCCAGCGGAAAGGTGGAGGCCACGGTCACGGTCAGCCGGCCGTCGTCGGCGAGCGCGGCCAGCTCGGCGAGGCCGTCGGCGTCCGGGCGGACCCAGACGTACCGGCCGCCGAGAGCCTTGACCCCGTAGTCGGTGATCGAGGCGATCCGGCCCGGGTCGGCCACCAGGCCCGCCGAGACCTGGACGGCCCCGCGGCCGACCAGGTCGAGGGCCGCGTCCACGCCGTCGGGGGCCAGCGCGCGGACCCGGTCGGCCAGGCCCTCGCCGTAGCTGACCGGCTCGGCGCCGAGGCCGCGCAGGTAGTCGTGGTTGTGCTCGGCCGCGGTGCCGATCACCCGGGCGCCGAAGGCCCGGGCGAGCTGCACCGCCAGGTGGCCGACCCCGCCCGCCGCGGCGTGCACCAGGACGGTCTCCCCCTCGGCGAGCCGCAGCGCCCTGAGGCCCTGTAGCGCGGTGAGCCCGGCCAGCGGCAGGCCGCCGGCCTGCACCCAGTCCAGTGCGGCCGGCTTGCGGGCAAGGGTGCGGACCGGGGCGGAGACCAGCTCGGCGTAGGTGCCGTGCTCGACGGCGTCCTTGCGGACGTAGCCGTACACCTCGTCGCCCGGGGCGAACTCGGTGACGCCGCCGCCGACCGCGCGGACCACGCCGGCCACGTCCCAGCCCATGATCATCGGGAAGTGCGCGTCGAGCACGCCGTCCAGGGCGCCGTCCCGGACCTTCCAGTCCACCGGGTTCACCCCGGCCGCCCGGACCTCCACCAGGACCGAGTCCGGGCCGACCTTGGGATCGGGCAGATCGGTGTACTCCACCACCTCGGGGCCGCCGTAGCGGTTGATCGCGATTGCTTTCATGGCTCAGCCATACCCGGAAGCTTGGAAATATCGATTCGGCCACGCCCGGACTCCCCCAAACCGGGCATCCGGCCCCGCCGGGGGTCCGATTCGTCGAGCGGTTCTCGTCACATCGACAGGATGGCCATCGTCACTCTGACGCTAACCGGTTATCATAGATAGCGTCAGTTAGACGAAAAGGCTTCACCGCTCGATCGGCCGCACAGAAGGGCACCCGCCCGTGACCACCACCATCACCGAGACCTCCGGCGTCGACCCCACTCCGACGCCGCTCGCTCTGCTGCTGCTCGGCCGCGAGGCCGACCCGAACAGCGAGCGCGGCGTCGACTGCCCCGGTGACCTCCCCCCGGCCTCCGACCCGAACCTCGTCGAGCGCGCCCGGGCGGCGAAGGCCGCACTCGGCGACCGCGTCTTCATCCTCGGCCACCACTACCAGCGCGACGAGGTGATCGAGTTCGCCGACGTCACCGGCGACTCCTTCAAGCTCGCCCGTGACGCGGCGGCCCGCCCCGAGGCCGAGTTCATCGTCTTCTGCGGCGTGCACTTCATGGCCGAGTCCGCGGACATCCTCACCACCGAGGCCCAGCAGGTCGTCCTGCCGGACCTCGCGGCCGGCTGCTCGATGGCCGACATGGCCACCGCCGAGCAGGTCGCCGAGTGCTGGGACGCGCTGACCGACGCCGGCATAGCCGACGTGACCGTCCCGGTCTCGTACATGAACTCCTCCGCCGACATCAAGGCCTTCACCGGCCGGCACGGCGGCACCATCTGCACCTCCTCCAACGCCAAGCGCGCGCTGGAGTGGGCATTCGAACAGGGCGAGAAGGTCCTCTTCCTGCCCGACCAGCACCTCGGCCGCAACACCGCGGTGCGCGACATGGGCTTCTCGCTGGACGACTGCGTCGTCTACAACCCGCACAGGCCGAACGGCGGGCTGACCGCCGAGCAGCTGCGGGACGCGAAGATGATCCTCTGGCGCGGCCACTGCTCGGTGCACGGCCGGTTCAGCCTGGACTCGGTGAACGACGTCCGCGCGCGGATCCCCGGCGTGACCGTCCTGGTCCACCCCGAGTGCAAGCACGAGGTCGTCGCGGCCGCCGACATGGTGGGCTCGACCGAGTACATCATCAAGGCGCTGGACGCCGCCGAGCCCGGCTCCAAGTGGGCCATCGGCACCGAGCTCAACCTGGTCCGCCGCCTGGCCAAGGCGCACCCGGACAAGGAGATCGTCTTCCTGGACCGCGCGGTCTGCTTCTGCTCCACCATGAACCGGATCGACCTGCCGCACCTGGTCTGGGCGCTGGAGTCGCTGGTCGAGGGCCGGGTGCCGAACGTGATCACCGTCGACCCGGAGACCGAGAAGTACGCCAAGGCGGCACTGGACCGGATGCTGGCCCTGCCGTAGGCACCCGCCCCGAGCGCCCCGGAGGCGAGCGGGCGAGTCCCCGCCCCGAGCCGAAGGGGCGCGCCGGTGCCGAAAGGGAGAAGCGAGGAGGCCCGAGGAACGAGGGCCTTGGAGCGCCGACCGTCGACACCGGGCCAGAGCGCCCCGGAGGCGAGCGGGCGAGTAACAGACTGAGGGCGGGCCCCCTCCACGTGGAGGGGGCCCGCCCTTTCGTCTGGCAGCAGCCGCAGCTACTCGGGGAAGCCCGGTATCACGCCCTCGCCGTCGGCCATCAGCAGGTCACGGACCTCGTCGATGGTCGCGTCGGCACTCGGCAGGATCAGCTCGGACGGTTCCAGCGAATCCAGCGGCACCGGGGTGCCGTACTGCTTCACCGCGTCCAGCAGCTTGCCGTAGGCCAGGCGGAAGAGCTCCTCGTCCCCCGACTCCAGTGCGGTGACGAGCTCGGCGTCGAGCTCGTTGAGCATGTTCAGGTGGCTCTCGCCCACCTCGAACTGCCCTTCACCCATGACCCTCATGATCATGCCGTGCGTCTCCCTGGTTCGTGGGGTCGAGCTCAGATCACTTGTTGTAGTTGATGCGCGGGGTGTCCTGCTGCTGCTGCGGCTGGGCCTCCGGCTTGCCCTGCTCGATCGCGGCCGGGCCCGAGGTGGGACCGCCGGACAGCTCGGCCTTCATCCGGGCGAGCTCCAGCTCGACGTCGGACCCGCCGGCCACGCGCTCCAGCTCGGCCTCGATGTCGTCCTTGCGGCCGAGACCGCTGGCGTCGTCGAGCGCGCCGGAGGCGAGCAGCTCGTCGATGGCACCGGCCCGGGCCTGCATCTGGGCGGTCTTGTCCTCGGCTCGCTGGATGGCCAGGCCGACGTCGCCCATCTCCTCCGAGATGCCGGAGAAGGACTCGGCGATGCGGGTCTGCGCCTGGGCGGCGGTGTAGGTCGCCTTGATGGTCTCCTTCTTGGTGCGGAAGGCGTCCACCTTGGCCTGCAGCCGCTGGGAGGCGAGGGTGAGCTTCTCCTCCTCGCCCTGCAGCTGCTGGTACTGCGTCTCCAGATCGGTGATCTGGGACTGCATGTTGGCCTTGCGGGTCAGCGCCTCGCGGGCGAGGTCCTCGCGGCCGAGGGACAGTGCCTTGCGACCCTGGTCCTCGTACTTGGCCGACTGCTGCTGGAGCTGGGTCAGCTGAAGTTCGAGGCGCTTGCGCGAGGTCGCGACGTCCGCGACACCACGCCGTACCTTCTGCAGCAGTTCGAGCTGCTTCTGGTAGGAGTAGTCGAGCGTCTCACGGGGATCCTCCGCCCGGTCCAAGGCCTTGTTCGCCTTGGAGCGGAAGATCAACCCCATACGCTTCATGATTCCGTCGCTCATGGGCCTCGGGTGCCCCCTTCTCCGGCCTGCGGTCTCTATCTCGTTACCAGACACGACGAGTGTATGTGCAGCGAGCCCTTCGCCGCAGCGCACCTGCCTGCAACAAGACTGCTACAGCGACCAGGGGTGTTTCCTCCTCCCCCGGGTGGATCCGCCCCTCATCCCTCCCATCCTCCATCCGACTGATCCCCTACGGGAAGTCCCCGGGAAACCCGGTTCGGGCGGCCGTCTCGCGGTATCGATATGCGTTTGGGTCCGAGGGCGCCCGTGGAAGCGGCTCCGCACCCCGTACGCTGGTGGTGTGTTCCGACGCCGTTCAGATGATGCCGCCGCCTCCGCCACCGTGCTGGAGAAGCAGGACGAGACGACCCAGGCCCGCCACCCGGAGGCCAAGAAGGGCCGCCCCACCCCCAAGCGCAACGAGGCCGAGGCCCACCGTCGCACCCGGGTGACGGTGCCCAAGGACCGCAAGGAGGCCGCGCGCCAGTCGCGGGACCGGATGCGGGGCGAGCGCGAGAAGCAGCGCCAGGCCCTGGTGAACGGCGACGAACGGCACCTGCCGGCCCGTGACAAGGGCCCGGTGCGCAAGTTCGCCCGCGACTACGTGGACGCCCGCTGGTCGCTCGCCGAGTTCTTCCTGCCGGCCGCCGTGGTCATCCTGGTGCTCAGCATCATCAAGGTGAGCCAGATCCAGATCCTCTCGACGCTGCTGTTCCTGCTGTTCTTCGTCTTCGTGATCCTGGACTTCGTCCGCCTCGGCCTCGGTCTGCGCAAGCAGCTCGCCGCGCGCTTCCCGAACGAGAACACCCGCGGCGCGATCGCCTACGGCATCATGCGCACCCTGCAGATGCGCCGCCTGCGACTGCCCAAGCCGCAGGTGCGGCGCGGGGAGAAGCCCTGACCGCCGAACCGGTCGACTCCGGCTGGGCCCCGCCTTCCTGGGAGGGGCCCGGCCTGTACGCGCTTCCGGGGCAGGGCCACGGCGGCCACGACCGGCTGGCCCAGGAGCGCCGACTGCCCTCGCGCAGCGGGTCCTTCGCCGGCGGCACCGCCGCCTGGCTGGACCGGCTCGGCGGACTGCGCAACTTCGTCCGCCAGGAACTCGTCTCCCGCCAGCTCGCCGAGCAGCTGACCGGCCGCAGCGCGCAGCGGGTCCTGGACATCGGGTGCGGCCAGGGCACCCAGGCCCTGCGGCTGGCCCGGGCCGGCCATTACGTCACCGGGATCGACTCCGACCCGGTCGCGCTCGGCGTCGCCCAGGGGGCGCTCGCCGAGGAGCCGCCGGAGGTCCGCGGCCGGCTGCAGCTGCTCAGCGGCGACGGCCACCAGTGCGGGCGCTGGTTCGGCCCGCGCAGCTTCGACGTGGTGCTCTGCCACGGCGTCCTGATGTACCTGCCCGACCCGGACCCGATGATCGCCTCGCTGGCCCGGCTGCTGGCGCCCGGCGGACTGCTCTCGCTGCTGGTCCGCAACCGCGACGCGCTCGCCCTGCGGCCCGCCGCCGCCGGGGACTGGCGGGCCGCACTGCACGCCTTCGAAAGCGACCGGTACTACAACCGGCTCGGGCTGGCCGCCCGCGCCGACCGGCTCGCCGACCTCTCCGTCACCCTCTCCGAGGTGTCGGTGCCGGTGCGGCACTGGTACGGCGTGCGGGTCTTCACCGACAACGCCCCCGACGACGCGGCCCCGCCGGTGGACGGGCGCCAGCTGGCCCAGCTGCTGGAAGCCGAGGACCGGGCCGGCCGCACCGACCCGTACCGGCAGGTCGCCGCGCTACTGCACGTCATCGGGGCGAAGTAGGGCCCTCGCGGGCCCTCCCCGACCGGGGCTCACTCCTCGTGCAGGCTCATCGCGTAGACGACCCGGTCGTCCTCCAGAAGCACCGCGGTGTCGACGCCGTCCTCCGCGAGCTGCTTCCAGGACTCCCCGATCCAGGTCTCGGCGTCCCCCTGGCCGGCGAACTCCTCCTGGCTGCCGCCGGGCGTCACCGCGCTGCCGTCCGCCTTCTCGTACCGCCACGTCCACGCCATGCCCGGCTCCTCCCACTGACGACACTGCCTGTGTCGCTGCGCACCTTAGCTTGCCCGGCCCGATCTTCCGTATGCCTCGTCCGGCAGGATGGGCGGCATGGCGACCCACCCCCCGCTCCCCCGCACCCTGCTGCTCGGCGGCGCCCGCTCCGGCAAGTCCACCCGCGCCGAGCAGCTGCTCGCCGACCGCCCGGACGTCCTGTACGTGGCCACCGGCGGCACCCGGGACGGCGACGCCGAGTGGGCCCAGCGGGTCGCCCTGCACCGGGACCGCCGGCCGGCGAGCTGGCGCACCGCCGAGACCTGCGACCTGGAGGCCGTGCTGGCCGACACCGCCGACCCGGCGCCGGTGCTGATCGACTGCCTGGCGCTGTGGCTGACCGCCGTGATGGACGAGTGCGACGCCTGGGAAGACGAGGCCTGGGCGGACCGGGGCGAGAGCGCGGTGCAGCGGCGCTGCGAGGCGCTGGCGAAGGCCTGGGCGGCCACCGGGCGGACGGTCGTCGCGGTGAGCAACGAGGTCGGCATGGGCGTCGTCCCGGCCACCGCCGCCGGGCGGCGCTTCCGCGACACCCTGGGCCGGCTCAACATGGCCGTGGCGGACGCCTCGGAGCGGGTCCTGCTGGTCGTGGCCGGGCAAGTGCTGACCATCAAGCCGGACGTCAAGCCAGCCACGGACTGAACATCTTCGGCGTGTAGCCTTCCGGACGATGGACACGACCGTGGATCTCGATACGTTCTCCTCCCTCGTCGAGCGCCCCGACGAGAGCGCCCGACGGGCCACCGAGGAGCGCTGGCAGGCAGCCGACCGCCCGCGCGGCGGGCTCGGCAGGCTCGAGGAGCTGGGCAGCTGGCTGGCCTCCGTACAGGGGCGCTCCCCGGTGCGGCCGGTCTCGGCGCCCAAGGTGCTGCTGTTCGCCGCCGACCACGGCGTGGCGGCGCTCGGCGTCTCCCGGATGCCCGCCGAAGGCGGCACCGCGGCCCGGGTGCGGGCCGTCCTGGACGGCACCGCGCCGGTGGCCAAGCTGGCCGCGCGCTACGGCGCCGAGGTGCGGGTCGTCGACGTCGCGGTGGACACCGACCCGGCCGACTTCCCGGACGAGGTGGTCGCCCACCGGATCCGGCGCGGCTCCGGACGGATCGACGTCGAGGACGCCCTCACCCCGGAGGAGACCGCCCGGGCCTTCCGGGCCGGGATGGCCGTCGCCGACGAGGAGGCCGACGCCGGTACCGACCTGGTCCTGCTCGGCGACCTCGGGGTCGGCTCCACCACGGTGGCCGGCGTCCTGGTCGGCGCGCTGTGCGGAACGGACGCGGCGGCGGTCACCGGGCGCGGCTCGGGGATCGACGATCGGGTGTGGATGGTCAAGTGCGCCACCATCCGGGATTCGTTGCGACGGGCCCGGCCGGTGCTCGGCGACCAGCTCGCACTGCTCCGCGCCACCGGCGGGGCCGACTTCGCGGCGATCACCGGCTTTCTGCTGCAGGCGGCCGTCCGGCGGCTGCCGGTGGTGCTGGACGGCGTGGTCGCGGCGGCCTGCGCGCTGGTCGCGCAGCGGATCGCCTTCCGGGCGCCGGAGTGGTGGCGGGCCGGGCAGTCCAGCGGCGAACCGGCGCAGGCGAAGGCGTACGACCGGCTCACCCTGACGCCGCTGCAGGACCAGGGCATCACCATGGGCGAGGGCGTCGGAGCGCTGCTGGCGCTGCCGCTGCTGCAGGCGGCGGGGGACGCCCTCGCGGACGAGGCACCGAAGCCGTACGTGCCGGCGGCGCCGAAGGAGCAGCCGAAGCTGCCGTCGGCGGCGGATCTGCTGCGGAAGCTGTAGGCGGCGGGGTCGCCCGTACCTGAGCGTCGCAGCTCGGGTGGCGGCGCTGGCCTTCCTGCTCGCGCGGTTCCCCGCGTCCCTGGTGGGGCGCGGGGATTCTGCTGTGTGGGGTGCGGTGACGTGTGGGGTGCGGTGAGGAGTGAGGCGATGAGGGACCACGGTGGTCGGGCCACCTGGGGGGACGGGCTGCGGTTCGGGTTCGGGACGCTGTCCGTGCTGCGGGTGCGGGTGGAGCGGTGGGACCGGGCGGCGGGGGCGCGGGCGATGGTGGCGGCGCCGGTGGTGGGCCTGGTGCTGGGGGCGGCGGCGGCCGGGGCCGGGGCGCTGGTGGCCTGGCGGGCGGGCGGGCTGCTCGGGGCGGCGACGGCGGTGGGGGTGCTCGCCGGGCTGACCCGGGGACTTCACCTGGACGGCCTCGCGGACGTCGCCGACGGGCTGGGCAGCGGGAAGCCGGCCGAGGACGCGCTGCGGATCATGAAGCAGTCCGACATCGGCCCGTTCGGTGTGCTGACCCTGGTCCTGGTGCTGCTGGCCCAGATCGCCGCGCTGGCCGGACAGTTGGGGCACTCGCCGCTGCGCGGCGCGCTCGCGGTGCTCGCCTCGGCGACGGCCGCCCGGTGCGCGCTCGCCTGGGGCTGTCTGCGGTCGGTGCCGGCCGCCCGGCCGGGCGGGCTCGGCGCGATGGTGGCGAGCACGGTGACGCCCGCCGGGGCGGTCGCCGGGACGGCCGGTGCGGCGCTCGTCCTGGCCGCGCTCGGACTGTTCGACGGATGGTCAGCCCTCCGCCTCCCACTGGCCCTTGTATGCGGGGCCGGTTGCGCCCGACTGCTGCTGGGGCGGTGTGTGCGCCGGTTCGGCGGAATCACCGGGGACGTGCTCGGGGCGATGGCGGAGACCGCCGCGACGGGGACGCTGTTCGCCCTGGCGTTGCTCGGCTGACACCGGGCGGCGCGTGATCCCACCATGCGGACTACCATGCGTGAAGCACCGCAGCCCTGCACCGTGGCAGGTCCTGCCCGCCCGGCGCGCACCGTGGAGCCGGGGCCTCTGGTGTGCGCGGCCGCTCCGGCGGCCGCGCACAGCCAGGGGCCCCGGACCCGGAGGCCCGCCGGCGGACGGCCTTCGACGGCGGGCTGCGCCGGTGCGGCAGCCGCGCCGCGACCGGCCGTGGACCGCGAAAGAACAGGACGCATTACGTGACTGCATTGTCTGTGAGCACCTCCTCCGCCGCCTCGCTGCGCGCGGACGCCTTGGTGGTCGGTGTCGCCAAGGGCCCGAAGGGCATCGTGCTGGCGCCCGGCGCCGAGGCCGTGAACGAGGCGTTCGAGGGCAAGCTGGCCGAGGTCCTCAGCACCCTGGGCGCGACCGGCGCCGAGGGCGAGGCCGTGAAGGTTCCCTCCCCCGCCGGGCTGAAGGCCGCGCTCGTGCTCGCGGTCGGCCTCGGCGAGGCCGGCGAGGAGGGCTACGGGCTGGAGGCGCTGCGCCGCGCCGCGGGTGTCGCCGCCCGTACGCTGGCCGGCGCCAAGAAGGCCGCGCTGGCCCTGCCGGCCGAGTCCGCGGCGGAGGTCGAGGCGGTCGCGCTGGGCGGTCTGCTCGGCTCGTACGCCTTCGGCACGTACAAGGGCAACGGCAACGGCAAGGAGCCGGTCGGCGAGCTGGTCGTGCTGGCCGCCCGCAAGGGCAGCAAGGACGCCAAGGCCGCCGTGGAGCGGGCCGCCGCGCTCGGCGAGGAGATGAACCGCGCCCGCGACCTGGTCAACACCGCGCCGAACGACCTGACCCCGAAGAGCTTCGCCGCGATCACGCAGGCGGCCGCCAAGGAGCACGGCCTCAAGGTCGAGGTGCTGGACGAGAAGGCGCTGACCAAGGGCGGCTACGGCGGCCTGCTGGGTGTCGGCAACGGCTCGACGAACCCGCCCCGTCTGGTGAAGGTGGCCTACACCCACCCGAAGGCCAAGGCCACCCTGGCGTTCATCGGCAAGGGCATCACCTACGACTCGGGCGGCATCTCGCTCAAGCCGGCCGGCCACAACGAGACCATGAAGTGCGACATGGCCGGCGCCGCCGCCGTGCTCGCCGCCGTGGTCACCGCCAAGCGGCTGGGCCTGGCCGTCAACGTGACCGGCTGGCTGGCGCTGGCCGAGAACATGCCGTCCGGCTCCGCCACCCGCCCGGGCGACGTGCTGCGGATGTACGGCGGCAAGACCGTCGAGGTGCTGAACACCGACGCCGAGGGCCGTCTGGTGCTGGCCGACGCCATCGTGCGGGCCGGCGAGGAGAACCCGGACGTCATCGTCGACGTGGCCACCCTGACCGGCGCCATGGTGCTGGCCCTGGGCAACCGCACCTTCGCCGTGATGTCCAACAGCGACGAGCTGCGCGACGACCTGCACGTCCTCGCGGGCGAGGTGGGCGAGCAGTCCTGGCCGATGCCGCTGCCCGCCGACCTGCGCAAGGGCATGACCGAGTCGACCATCGCCGACCTGGCCAACATGGGCGAGCGGATGGGCGGCGGCCTGGTGGCCGCCCTGTTCCTGAAGGAGTTCGTGGCCGAGGGCATCGACTGGGCGCACCTGGACATCGCCGGGCCGGCGTTCCACGAGGGCGCTCCGTTCGGCTACACCCCGAAGGGCGGCACCGCGAGCGCGGTGCGCACCCTGGTCCGCTTCGCCGAGCGGACGGCGAACGGCAAGGCCTGATCAGGCAGCCCGCTGCGACGGGGCCCGGCGCGGATGCGCCGGGCCCCGTCGGCGTTCCGGCCGGGTTACCTGCGAGTAGGCCGGGGCGTCAGGGCGCAGCCCTGTTCGCTGCGGGCGAAACTTTGTTCCACACTGCGGAAGAGCCCGGGCGGGACAGGGCGGAAGACGCCCGTCCGGCGGCTGTCAACACCGCGCTGAGCTGCAATGATGCCCATCCGTGGGGGGTATTCCCGCCCCGGTGACCACTCTGCGGGACACCCCTGGGGTGGGCCCGGACATCAGCCACCGCGAACAAGTGCGAAGATGTATTTCCGGCACGACTGGGCGCCTCACAAAGGCTTCCGACCCACCGGACCGTACCGGCCCGGCGACCCACCCCATTGCATGGAGGACGTGACGTGGCGAACGACGCCAGCACCGTTTTCGACGTAGTCATTCTCGGAGGCGGAAGCGGCGGTTACGCCGCGGCGCTCCGCGCCGCTCAGCTGGGCCTGAGCGTCGCCCTGGTCGAGAAGGGTGAGCTGGGCGGCACTTGCCTGCACCGCGGCTGCATCCCGACCAAGGCGCTGCTGCACGCCGCGGAGATCGCGGACGAGACGAAGGAAGCCGCCGAGTTCGGCGTGCTGGCCACCTTCCAGGGCATCGACATCAACGGCGTCCACAAGTACAAGGACGACGTCATCGCCGGCCTGTACAAGGGCCTGCAGGGCCTGGTGGCGTCCCGCAAGGTCACCTTCATCCAGGGCGAGGGCAAGCTCTCCTCGCAGACCTCGGTGGACGTCAACGGCCAGCGCATCGAAGGCCGCCACATCGTCCTGGCCACCGGTTCCGTGCCGCGCTCGATCCCGGGCCTGGAGATCGACGGCAACCGCGTGATCTCCTCGGACCACGCCCTCAAGCTCGACCGCATCCCGAAGTCGGCCGTCATCCTCGGCGGCGGCGTCATCGGCGTCGAGTTCGCCTCGGTCTGGAAGTCCTTCGGCGTCGAGGTCACCATCGTCGAGGCGCTGCCGCACCTCGTCCCGCTCGAGGACGAGAACTCGTCCAAGCTGCTGGAGCGCGCGTTCCGCAAGCGCGGCATCAAGTTCGAGCTGAAGGCCCGCTTCTCGGGCGTCGAGTACACCGAGACCGGTGTCCGCGTCTCCACCGAGAACGGCAAGCAGATCGACGCCGACCTGCTGCTCGTCGCCATCGGCCGCGGCCCGGTCTCGGCCGGCCTCGGCTACGAGGAGAACGGCGTCGCGATGGACCGCGGCTACGTCCTGGTCGACGAGTACATGCGCACCAACGTGCCCACCATCTCCGCCGTCGGCGACCTCGCCCCGACCCTGCAGCTGGCCCACGTCGGCTTCGCCGAGGGCATCCTGGTCGCCGAGCGGCTGGCCGGCCTCAAGCCGGTGCCGATCGACTACGACGGCGTCCCGCGCGTGACCTACTCCAACCCCGAGGTCGCCTCCGTCGGCATCTCCGAGGCCAAGGCCGTCGAGCTGTACGGCAAGGAGAAGGTCGTCACCCTCAAGTACAACCTGGCCGGCAACGGCAAGAGCAAGATCCTGAAGACCGCCGGCGAGATCAAGCTCGTCCAGGTCAAGGACGGCGCCGTGGTCGGTGTCCACATGGTCGGCGCCCGCATGGGCGAGCAGGTCGGCGAAGCCCAGCTGATCTACAACTGGGAGGCCCTGCCGGCCGAGGTCGCGCAGCTCATCCACGCGCACCCGACCCAGTCCGAGGCCCTGGGCGAGGCGCACCTGGCGCTGGCCGGCAAGCCGCTGCACGCGCACGACTGATCGCGCCCCACCCCACCTTTTCCGGTACTTCCCGTACGCAAGTACTTCCCGTACGCAAGACTTGATAGGAGTCGCTGAAACCATGGCGGTCTCAGTAACACTGCCCGCGCTGGGCGAGAGCGTTTCCGAGGGCACCGTCACCCGTTGGCTGAAGGCCGAGGGTGAGCGTGTCGAGGTCGACGAGCCGCTGCTCGAGGTCTCGACCGACAAGGTCGACACCGAGATCCCGGCCCCGGTCTCCGGCATCCTCTCCTCGATCAAGGTCGCCGAGGACGAGACCGTCGAGGTCGGCGCCGAGCTGGCGATCATCGACGACGGCTCCGGTGCCCCGGCCGCCGCTGCGGCCCCGGTCGCCGAGGCCGCGCCCGCCGCCGCCCCGGCCCCGGTTGCCGAGGCTCCGGTCGCCGCTCCGGCCCCGGCTGCTCCGGCCGCCCCGGCCGCCGCCGCTCCGGCTGCTCCGGCCGGCGACGCCACCCCGGTGCTGCTGCCCGCCCTGGGCGAGTCCGTCACCGAGGGCACCGTCACCCGCTGGCTGAAGGCCGAGGGTGAGACGGTCGAGGTCGACGAGCCGCTGCTCGAGGTCTCCACCGACAAGGTCGACACCGAGATCCCGTCGCCGGTCGCCGGCACCGTGGTGAAGATCCTGGTCGGCGAGGACGAGACCGCCGAGGTCGGCGCCCAGCTCGCGCTGATCGGCGCCGCGGGTGCGGTCGCCGCCGCCCCGGCCCCGGCTGCCGCTCCGGCTCCGGTCGCTGCCCCGGCTCCGGTGGCCGCTCCGGCCCCGGCTGCTCCGGCTGCCCCGGCCCCGGTCGCCGCCGCTCCGGCTGCTCCGGCCCCGGTTGCCGCCCCGGTTGCCGCCCCGGTTGCCGCCCCGGCTCCAGTCGCTGCCCCGGCTGCTCCGGCCGCTCCGGCTGCCGACAACGGTGACGCCTACGTCACCCCGCTGGTGCGCAAGCTCGCCGCCGAGCACGGCGTCGCGCTGTCCTCCGTCGCCGGTACCGGCGTCGGCGGCCGCATCCGCAAGCAGGACGTCATCGCCGCCGCGGAGGCCGCCAAGGCCGCTCCGGCCCCCGCCGCCGCTGCCGCCCCGGCCGCCGCGCCGAAGGCCGCCGCCGCGCCGTCCGCCCTGCGCGGCCAGACGGTCAAGATGACCCGCATGCGCAAGGTCATCGGCGACAACATGATGAAGGCCCTGCACGAGCAGGCGCAGCTGACCAGCGTGGTCGAGGTGGACGTCACCAAGATCATGGCGATGCGCGGCAAGGCCAAGGACTCCTTCCTCGCCCGCGAGGGCGTGAAGCTGTCCCCGATGCCGTTCTTCGTCAAGGCCGCTGCCCAGGCGCTGAAGGCCCACGCGGTCGTCAACGCCCGGATCAACGAGGCCGAGGGCACCATCACCTACTTCGACACCGAGAACATCGGTATCGCGGTGGACTCCGAGAAGGGTCTGATGACCCCGGTCATCAAGGGTGCGGGCGACCTCAACCTCGCCGGCATCTCGAAGAAGACCGCCGAGCTGGCCGGCAAGGTCCGCGACAGCAAGATCACCCCGGACGAGCTGTCCGGCGCGACCTTCACCATCAGCAACACCGGCTCGCGCGGTGCGCTGTTCGACACCGTGATCGTGCCGCCGAACCAGGCCGCCATCCTGGGCATCGGCGCCACCGTCAAGCGCCCGGTGGTCATCGAGGCCGACGGCGGCACCGCCATCGGCATCCGTGACATGACCTACCTGTCGCTCTCCTACGACCACCGCCTGGTGGACGGCGCCGACGCCGCCCGCTACCTGGTCGCGGTCAAGGAGATCCTGGAGGCCGGCGAGTTCGAGGTCGAGCTCGGCCTCTGACCCCTCCACGGTCCTGCGGAACCCCGCGTCGTCTCCGGACGGCGCGGGGTTCCGCCGTTTCCGGCCCCCGTCGCGCCCTTCCCGGCCCTGCTCGGCCGTTTCCAGGCCCGTTCCCCCGTTTTCGGCCCGGGCCGCGCCGGGTCATGGCATGCGCGGACGCGGCCGAACGGGGATGCTTGAGCGGTGATGGACGAGACGGACTTCTGGCAGATCATCGACGACACACGGGACGCCGCCGACGGCGATCCCGACGAGCAGGCCGACCGGCTGGTGGAGCGGCTCGTCAGACTGACCCCGGACGATGTGATCGACTTCGCCCGGCTCTTCGAGGCCCGGTTCCAGCGCGCCTACCAGTACGACCTGTGGGGCGCGGCCTACCTGCTGCTGGACGGCGCCTCCGAGGACACCTTCGACTACTTCCGCTGCTGGCTGATCGCCCAGGGCCGGGAGGTCTTCGAGGGCGGACTGGCCGAGCCGGACGACCTGGCCGACCTGCTGCCCGAGTTCGACGAGGAGGAGGACGGCGAGGCCGAGGACATCGGCTACGCCGCCGACGAGGCGTACGAGCAGCTGACCGGGCTGCCGCTGCCCGAGGTGGGCGGGCGGCAGGCCGGACGGCCGTCCGGGGCGACGCTGGACTTCGACGACCCGGACGTCATGGCGAAGCGCTTCCCCAAGTTGTGGGAGCGGTACGGGGACTGAGGCCGCCCCGGCTCCCCGCCTCCGGCTCCCGGCTCCCGGCTCCCGGCCCTCGGCTCTCAGCCGGGGGCCGGCCCGGTGCTCAGGTGGAACTGCCGGACGAGCTGTCCTGCTGGACGCCCTTGAGGATCTGGTCCAGCACCGAGGCGTCCGGCGCCGCCGGGTTGTCGTCCACACCGCCCTCGAAGACCACGTAGCCGCCGCCCTTGGCCGGGACGGCGGCCAGCAGGACGTAGCCCTGCGTGCCGTCCGAGGTGCGGACGTGCCAGCGCGTGGCGTAGCCGAGCACACCGGCGACGCTGACGTAGCCGGAGCCGTAGTCGGTGTGCGAGGTGATCCCGGTGAAAATCTGCCCCGCATAGGTGGGCATCGTGGCGTCGGCGGCCGCCTTGGGGGTGTCGCCCTGGACGGTGTTCTTCTCCACCGAGAACTGACCGCGGATGCAGGAGTTGCCGTCCGGGCAGGTGTAACGGCCGGTGCCGAGGAAGACCGTCGAGTGCGCCGAGTCGGTCGCCGCGTCCCAGCCGTCGTAGACCGGGATGGTGATCGCGTGCTGCGGGTCGGGGACGGTGCTCTTGAGGACCGGCGCGGGCTTGGGCGGCGACACCGTGGGGCTGGTGGTGGGCCGGGTCGGGCTCGGCGTGGGGCCGTCGCTCTGGGTGACGGTGACCGTGGGGTTCGGGGTCGGGTCCGCCTTCGGGTCGTTGCCGCCGCCGCTGAGCATGATCCCGGCGATGATCCCGCCCACGACCAGCACGGTGACGGCGCCGCCGATGATCACGCCGGACTTGTTCTTGACGGGCGGCGGCGGGTAGCCCGGCCCGGGGTAGCCGTAGCCCGCGCCCTGGGCCGCCGGGTAGCCGGCCTGGCCCGGGTACCCGCCCTGGCCCTGGTAGGGGTCCTGGCCCGGGTAGCCGTAGGCGGGGGCCGGGGAACCGTCCTGGCCCGGGTAGCCGTAGGCGGGCGCCGGCGAGCCGCCCGGGTAGCCGTAGCCGGGCTTCTGGTCGGAGGGCTGCCAGGTCTGCGTGGGGGCGTCGGAGAGCTGTCCGGCACCGCCCTGGAGCGGCCTGACCTCACTGGTCCAGGCGTTGCCGTCCCACCAGCGCTCGTGACCGGGGGTGCCGTCCGCACCCGGGACCGGGTACCACCCGGGAGGCGTCGAGTTGCTCACGGGCGTACGGTACCCGGCGTGGCGGCGGTCCAGACAGGGCGGGACCGTCACGACTCTGCACCGCCGCCGCACCGGCTTCCGCGCCGCTTCCGCACGCCGCCCGGGAGCTGACCGACCGCCGGGAAAGCCGGGCGCTCAGTCGGCCAGCCGGCGGGCCATCCAGATGTCGTCCACGTAGGAGCCGTCGATCAGGAACTCCTCGACCAGCGAGCCCTCGACGACGAAGCCGCAGCTCTCGTAGAGGCGGCGGGCCGGGGCGTTCCAGCCGAGCACCCGCAGGGTCATCTTCCGGGCGCCCTCGGTCCGGGCCGTGTCGCAGGCCGCCTCGACCAGCCGGCGGCCGATGCCCCGGCCGCGGACCGTGCCGTCGACGGCCAGGCCCTGGATCTGGCGGACGTGCCGGTTGGCGACCAGCGGGGTGGCCGGGACCTGGCGGACGTAGCCGACGAGCCGGCCGTCCAGGACGGCGAGCAGGAACTGCTCGGGGGTGCGCCGCTCGTCGAAGAGCCCGTCCTCCTCGGGGGGCTGCGGGGAGACATCGGACAGGACCGACCAGGCCGCGCGATTGAGGACGGCGAGGTCGCGCTCGTCCTCGGGCCGTGCCGGACGGATGATCAGATCGTCGTCGAACATGCGCGTCATGCTAATGAGACGCCTGGGAAGGTGACAGGCAATTCCAGCTGCGAGGATGAGCGCATGCGCATCGCTGTCACGGGTTCCACGGGTTTGATCGGTTCGGCCCTCGTCCGCTCCCTGCTGACGGACGGCCACGAGGTGGTCCGGCTGGTCCGGCACCGGTCCAGGACGGGCCCACAGCCCGACGGCAGCACGGCGATCGGCTGGAACCCACTGCTCGGAGAGGTCGAGCGGGACGGGCTGGCCGGGGTCCAGGCGGTGGTGCACCTGGCCGGCGCCGGGGTCGGCGACCACCGCTGGACGGACGCCTACAAGCGGGAGATCCGGGAGAGCCGGGTCTACGGCACCGAGACGCTGGCCGTCGCGCTGGCCGAGCTCAAGGAGCCGCCCCGGGTCTTCGTGAGCGCCTCCGCAGTCGGCTGGTACGGGCAGACCGGCGACCGGGTGATCGACGAGGACTCCCCCGCCGGCGACGACTTCCTGGCCGAGGTCTGCCTGGAGTGGGAGGCCGCCGCCAGGCCCGCCGAGCGGGCCGGAATCAGGGTCGTCCACCCGCGCACCGGGATGGTGCTGTCCTCGAGCGGCGGGGCGGGCGGGCGGCTGTTCCCGCTGTTCCGGATGGGCCTGGGCGGGCGGCTCGGCAACGGGCGGCAGTACTGGAGCTTCATCTCGCTGCACGACGAGGTGGCCGCGCTGCGCTTTCTGATCGACCACGACGACCTGTCCGGCGCCTTCAACCTGACGGCGCCGAACCCGGCGACCAACGCCGAACTGACCGCCGCGCTCGGGCGGGCGCTGCGGCGGCCGACGCCGTTCCCGGTGCCGGAGGCGGTGCTCAAGGTGGTGCTCGGCGAGCTGGCCGTGGAGGTGGTCGGCAGCCACCGGGTGGTGCCACGGCGGCTGTCGGACGCGGGCTTCCGCTTCACGCACCCGGACGTGTACTCGGCGGTGCTCGCGGCACTGTGACGGCGGCGGTACTCGCGGCGCGGTGGCGGTGCTCGGAGCGCCGTGACGGCGGTGGTGCTCGGAGCGCCGTGCCGGCGGGCGCCGTGACGTACGCGTGCCGGGCCCCGTGCGTACCTCCGGCTACGGCATCCGCGCTGGCCAGGGGCATATGCCGGGCGGGGGTCGGACGGGGCTCCGGGAGGGGGCGCACGGGAGCACATGGCGGGCGCGTCGCACGCCCCCGGTGACCGTACGCGCCCGCCGACCCCCGAACCCGGCCACCACGGCGCACTGTCCGTGACCGCGCCCCCGCCCGGTGCCGCACAACCCCCGCCGGCCCCCGAATCCGGCCCGATGTGCTTGTCTGATGCTCACACTGACTGGGCATCACCCTCCTCGAACCGTGTCCCGGCACCCCGCTGCCTGCGTCGGCCGGAGCCCCGGGCCCAGGGAGGGAGCACGCCAGTGCCCACGTACGACTTCACCCGCCGCGCCCGTCGGCCATCCGACCCGGACGTCGTCGTGGTCGGCGCCGGACTCGCGGGCCTGGCCGCCGCCCGCGCGCTCACCGGCCACGGCCTCGCCGTTCGGATCCTGGAGAGCAGCGACCGGATCGGCGGCCGGATGGCCACCCGCGAGCTGGACGGCTTCCGGCTCGACGACGGCAGTCACCTGCTGAACACCGCCTTCCCCGAACTGCGCCGCGCGCTCGACCTCGACCGCCTCGACCTGCGCCCGCTCGCACCCGGCGTACTGGTGCACAGCGGCGGCCGCCGGTACCGCACCGGGGACCCGCAGCTCACCGCCGCCCGACAGGCCGCCACCCGGGCCCCGCTCGGCAGCCCGCTGGACAAGGCCCGGCTGGGCAGTTGGCTCGGTCGGCTCGCCGCCACCCCGATCGGCCGGCTGCAGGCCCGACCGGAGACCACCGCCGCCCGTGCGCTGACCGGCCACGGACTCGCCCCGCGCACCGTCGACGGCTTCCTGCGCCCACTGCTCAGCGCCCTGCTCAGCGACCCGGCGCTCGGCACCAGCAGCCGGGTCGCCGACTTGGTGCTGCGCTCGTACGCGCGCGGGCGGCTCTGTCTGCCCGCCGACGGGATCGCCGCGGTGCCGGCCCAGCTGGCCGCCGCGCTACCCGCCGGCACCGTCCACACCGGGGTCCAGGTCACCTCGATCGCCGCGGACGGCGTGGAGACCCTCCACCACGGGCGGACCGGCGCCCAGGCCGTCATCGTCGCCACCGACGCCCGCTCCGCCACCGAGCTGCTGCCCGGCCTGCGGCTGCCGGACTTCCACCCCGTCACGACCTTCTACCACGCGGCCGACCACCCGCCGGTGGGCGAGGCCGTGCTGCTGCTCGACGGCGACCGGCCGAACGGGCACCCGCCACTGGTCTCGCACTCGCTGGTGCTCAGCGAGCTGCACCCGTCCTACGCCCCGGCCGGCCAGACGCTGGTCGCCACCACCGTGCTCGGGCGGCGCGCCTTCGACGCGGGCGGCCCGGCCGGACTGGAACCGGCCGTCCGGGCCCGGCTCGCCGAGCTGTACGGCACCTCGACGGCGGGCTGGCAGTTCCTCAGCGTGCGGCACGTCCCGGACGCGCTGCCCGCGATGCCGCCGCCGCACAACACCCGGCGGCCGGTGCGCCTGGTGGCCGGGCTGTACGTCGCCGGGGACCACCGGGACACCAGCACCGTGCAGGGCGCGCTGGTCTCCGGGCGGCGAGCGGCGCGGGCGGTGCTGCGCGACCTCGGCGTCCCGGCCGACGCGCGGGAGGCGGAGGCGGCGGCCTGAGGGGCCACCGGGGCGGTCGGCGAATTCGGGCCGATCATCGCGATCGCCGTGCTGCTCAGCGGCAACTCCCCGGCCCGTGGTGGTCACCACCATCGAGGTGGAAGCCGGGCACCTGGCGTCCTCGACCGCGGCGGCGCTGGTCGGCGCCGGAATGCCGTCGGTGCTGGGGCGGCGCAGCGGGTGCGGGGTGGCGCGCGGCTGTCGGGGCGGCGGCCGGGGGCAGGCCGAGGGTCCGGGCCGAGAGCTGGTGAGCGCCCGGCCCGGACCCCGAACGGTCAGATGACCCCGGCCTGGCGGGCCGTCTCCTCGAAGGCGCGGGCCACCGGGCTACCGCGGTAGGGCGTGAGGCGGCGGTGGAAGTCCCGGACGTACTCCAGCGAGCGGGCCGAGCGCATCTCCCCCGCCGCCCGCAGCGCGTCGGTCGCCATGGCGCAGGCCTCGTCGAGGTCCCCCATGCCGAGCCGGGCGGTGGCCAGCACCAGCCGGCAGAAGATCCGGCTGCGCGCGTACGCGGGCGAGCGCAGCCGCAGCGACTTCTCGGCGTGCTGCGCGGCGGTGCGCCACTGCTGCAGGTCGCGGTAGCAGTGGGCGAACTCGTCGGAGAGCTGCGCCTCGTCGAAGTACCGTGCCCAGGCCGGCAGTTCGTCGCCGGTGCGGGCCGCCGCCAGGGCCCGCTCGGCGCGTACCAGGGCGGTGGTGCAGGACCGGACGTCGCCCAGCAGGCCGTGCCCGCGGGCCTCGGCGGCGTGCATCAGCGACTGGACCACCGGGGGGACGGCGGTGCCCACGCCCTGCTGGGCGACCCGGGCGAGCTGGACCGCCTCCCGGCCGTGGCCGAGGTGGACGGCCTGCTGGCTCATCGTCACCAGCACGTAGCCGCCGAGCGCGCGGTCCCCGGCGGCCTGGGACAGGCGCAGCGCCTGGACGAAGTAGCGCTGGGCCAGGCCGTGCGCGGCGATGTCGAAGGACGTCCAGCCGGCCAGCCGGGTCAGATCGGCGACCGCGCCGAACAGGGCCCGGCCGATCTGCTCGCCGTAGCGGCCGCGCAGCATCGGCTCGGCCTCGCTCTCCAGGTAGCGGACCAGCGCCTGGCGGGCGTGGCCGCCGCCGTAGGCGTGGTCGAGCGCGCGGAAGAGGTCGCCGACGGCGCGGATGGCGGCGATGTCGCCGCGGCCGACCCGCAGGGCAGGGCGGGATTCGCGGGCCGGGTCGGTGTACGGCGGCTCGACGGCGACCGGTGGGCGGCGGCTCTGGATGGGCACCCGGCCGATGGTGGGGGCGGTGCCGGTCGTCCCGGCCGTGCTGCGCGCGGTGGGCGGCGCGCCGGGCAGGCCCGCGGCCGGGCCGCGCGCCGGGCCCACCGGGGACGCGCCGGGCGCGCTCGGCGCGGGCGCGCCGGTGATGGCGGCGGAGGTGGTGCCGGCGGACGGCGGGCCGGCGGCGGTGTCCGTCCGGGCCAGGGTGGAGCCGTCCCGGGCGACGCGCTCGTCGGTGCGGCCGATCAGCCAGTCCCGGCTGGGGACGACCAGGCCGGCCGGGGTGAAGGCGATCCGGCGCAGCTCGGACTGCGGGCCGTTGTCCTTGCGCCACATGCTCGCCACGATGTCCACCGCCTCCTGCGGGGTCTCGGCGAACTCGAGGCCGGCGTAGACCGGGGCGCAGGCGTCCAGGCCGAGGTCCTGGGCGGTGAGGCGGCGGCCCAGGCGGCGGGTGAAGACCTCGGCGATCAGGGCCGGGGTGGCGCCGCGGGGTTGCTGGCCGCGCAGCCAGCGGGTGACCGAGGTCTTGTCGTAGCGCAGGTCGAGGCCGTGCTCCAGGCCCAGTTGGTCGACCCGGCGGGCCAGGCCGGCGTGCGAGAAGCCGGCCTCCTCGATCAGTGCGGCGAGCTGGCCGTTCTGCGGGGCCGGGCCGGAGTGGCCGGTGCTCCGCGCGGGCGCGGGCGCGGGGGTGGCGGGGGTCTCGTGCCGGTCGGGTGTGGCCTGCGAGGGCAGCCGCAGTTCGTCGGCGGTCGAGGCGTCGGCGGTCAGCGTGTCGCCCGTCAGGGCGTCGGGGGCCAGGGCGTCGGGGGCGTCCGGAAGGGTCCGGCCGACCGGACCTCGGTGCTGGCCGAGCGGGTCGAGCGGTCCGTACGCCGGGCTGTCGGTTGCAGGCCGTTGGGGCATGTCTGTCAACACCTCTCGGACGTCGCACCGGGCTCTACCAGCACTTCGGCGGCCTGGGGCGGCGCCCCCTGTCGGGAATCGGCGTGAATGTAGCGAGCATTCGGGCGCTATGGGTGGATCTGACCGAGCAATCCTCCGAACGGGTGAAGCAATCGCGCCCATTGTGGGGAAGCGCGGTCACCCTGGGTTTGGCCTTCCGCAGTCGAACCGTCGATCGAGGGTCGTAGTGGTTGACGCCACAGCTCGGCGGGATGCTGTGGCGGTCCGCCACATGGGAGCCGGGAGGCCGGATTCCTACCGTTCTCGGCCATGGACACCACTACAGCCCGCCCGCTCGACGGCCGCACGGCCCTGGTCACCGGCGCCGCCTCGGGCATCGGCCGGGCCTGCGCCGAGGCCTTCGCCGGGGCCGGCGCCCGGGTCTACGTCGTCGACCTCGCGGCCGGTCCGGCCGAGGAAATCGCCGAGCGGATCGGCGGGCGCGCGATCGTCACCGACCTCTCCGACCCCGGGGCCGTGGACGCCCTTCCGGACGACGCCGACATCGTGGTCAACAACGCCGGGCTCCAACACGTCGCGCCGGTGCACGAGTTCCCGCCCGACCGCTTCACCCTCATCCAACGCGTCATGGTCGAGGCCCCGTTCCGCATCCTGCGCCGGACCCTGCCGCACATGTACGAGCGGGAGTGGGGACGGATCGTCAACATCTCCTCCGTCCACGGCCTGCGGGCCAGCGCCTTCAAGTCCGCGTACGTCACCGCGAAGCACGCCCTGGAGGGGCTGAGCAAGACGGTCGCCCTCGAAGGCGCCCCGCACGGCGTCACCAGCAACTGCATCAACCCCGGCTACGTCCGGACCCCCCTGGTGGAGAAGCAGATCGCCGCCCAGGCGCTCGCGCACGGCATCCGCGAGGACGAGGTCGTCGAGCAGATCATGCTCGACCGCACCGCCGTGAAACGCCTCATCGAACCCGACGAGATCGCCCAACTCGCCCTCTGGCTCTGCTCCCCCGCCGCCTCCTACATCACCGGCGCCAGCCTCCCGGTCGACGGCGGCTGGACGGCGCACTGAGCGACGGGACCGTGGCCCCGGGCGCCATGAACCGACCGAACAGTATGTGGTCCGCCCCCATAGGACTCCGCCCGGAGGGTTCCTACCTTGTGGCGACATCGTCTCCCCCCGGCCCTGGAAGTGGTGGCACATGAAGGCCTCTGCAAGCGGTGCGGCTGCGCGCACCTCACTCCCGAGAGTGGTGGCTGCCAGCCTGATCGGCACAACGATCGAGTGGTACGACTACTTCTTGTACGGAACGGCGGCGGCGCTGGTGTTCGGGAAGCTGTTCTTCCCGCACAGCGATCCGCTGACCGGCACGCTGCTGTCGTTCCTCACCTACGCGATCGGGTTCGCGGCGCGGCCGATCGGGGCCCTGGTGTTCGGGCACTTCGGGGACCGGGTGGGCCGCAAGAAGCTGCTGGTGGTGAGCCTGCTGCTGATGGGCGGGTCGACCACGGCGATCGGGCTGCTGCCGACGTACGACTCGGTCGGGGTCGCGGCGCCGGTACTCCTGACGACACTGCGGCTGGTGCAGGGGTTCGCGCTCGGCGGTGAGTGGGGCGGGGCCGTGCTGCTGGTGTCGGAGCACGGGGACCAGCGGCGGCGGGGTTTCTGGGCGTCCTGGCCGCAGGGCGGGGCGCCGGCCGGGAACCTGCTGGCGGCGGGGGTGCTGTCGCTGATGACCTCGGTGCAGTCGGACGCGGCGTTCCTGTCCTGGGGCTGGCGGGTGCCGTTCCTGCTGTCGGCGGTACTGGTCGCGGTCGGGATGTGGATCCGGCTCGCGGTGGACGAGTCGCCGCTGTTCCGGGCCGCGCTGGCGGCGCAGCAGAAGCGGGAGAAGGACCGGAAGCGCGCCGAGCAGCCGCCGCTGGTCAGCGTGTTGAGGCACCACTGGCGGGAGGTGCTGGTGGCCATGGGGGCGCGGATGGCGGAGAACATCTCGTACTACGTGATGACGACCTTTGTGCTGACGTACGCGGTCACCCACGCGCACTTCTCCAAGCAGAGCGCGCTGAACGCCGTACTCATCGCCTCCGCGATCCAGTTCACGTTGATCCCGCTGTTCGGCGCGCTGTCCGACCGGGTCGGGCGCAAGCCGGTGTACCTGGTGGGCGCGGTCGGCGTCGGGATCTGGGCGTTCGTCTTCTTCGGGATGGTGGACACCCGCTCGTTCGGGTCGCTGCTCCTCGCGGTCACCGTCGGGCTGGTCTTCCACAGCGCGATGTACGCGCCCCAGGCGGCCTTCTTCTCCGAGCTGTTCGCCACCCGGATGCGGTACTCGGGCGCCTCGATCGGGGCCCAGTTCTCCTCCGTGGCGGCCGGCGCCCCGGCGCCGCTGGTCGCCACCGCGCTGCTCAAGGACTACGGCAGCGCCACCCCGATCTCGGTGTACGTCGCCATCGCGGCGGCGATCACCGTCCTCGCGGTGCTCTGCGGACGGGAGACCAGGGGACAGGACCTCACCGAGGTCGAGGAGCGAGAGGGGTCCCAGGGGCCTGAGGGGTCTGAGGAGCGGGCGGGACAAAAGGGGCCGGAGGCGGACGCCCCGGCGGCCGAAAAGCCCGCCGTCGCCTGACGGTTGAGCCGCTACCATCGCGATTTCTCGGAATCGACGAACCCACGCCGATTGGCGGCACGCACCATGAACCACCCGCACGAAAGCGCCGCGCCCGCCCTGCGGCGACTGCTCGACCTGCTCGCCTCGGGCGCCGCCACCGAGGACTTCGCCGACGTGCTGGCCGACGCCCGCCGCCGCGGGGCGTCGGCCACCGTCCTCGCCGAGATCGACGACGCCACCTGGCAGGCCCTGCGGGTCCACCGCACCCTGCGTCAACACCGGCGCCGCGAAGCCGAGTTGACCGCACTGTTCGACACCGCCGGAGACCTCGCCGCCTCCCGGGACCTGGACACCGTGCTCCAGGCCATCGTCCGCCGGGCCCGGATGCTGCTCGGCACCGACACCGCATACCTGACCTTGCCGGACGAGGCCGCGGGCGACACCTACATGAGGGTCACCGACGGCTCCGTCTCCGTCCTGTTCCAGACCCTGCGGCTCAGCCTCGGCGACGGCCTGGGCGGGCTGGTCGCCCAGGCCGCCCGTCCGTACGCGACCCCCGACTACCGCACCGACGAGCGCTTCCACCACACCGGCACGATCGACGCGGGCGTGCTGGACGAGGGCCTGGTGGCGATCATCGGGGTGCCGCTGCTGCTCGGCGGGCAGGTCATCGGGGTGCTGTTCGCCGCCGACCGCTCGCCCCGTGCCTTCTCCCCCGACGAGGTCGCACTGCTCTGCACCCTCGCCGCGCACGCCGCGATCGCCCTGGACACCGCCAAGTCCCTGGCCGACACCCGCGCCGCGCTCGCCGAGCTGAACGCCGCCAACGAGCTGGTCCGGGCCCACTCCGCCGCCGTCCAGCGCGCCGAGCAGGCGCACGACCGGCTCACCGACCTGGTGCTGCGCGGCGCCGAGGTGCCGGACGTCGCCGCCGCCGTCGCGGCCCTGCTGGACGGGGAGATAGCGGTCCTCGACGCCGAGGGCGAGCCGCTGGCCGGCCGGTCCGCGCCCGCCGCCGAGCTGGCCGGGGCCGTCGCCGCCTCCCGCATCGAGGGACGGTCCGTACGGCACGGCGAGCAGTGGGTCTGCGCGGTGCTGGCCGGGCACGACGCGCTCGGCACCATGGTGCTGCGCGGACGGCCCGACCTCGACGACGCCGACCGGCGGCTGTTCGAGCGGGCCAGCGTGGTGACCGCCCTGCTCCTGCTGCTGCGCCGCTCGGTGGCCGAGACCGAGAACCGGATCCGCGGCGAACTGCTCACCGACCTGCTCACCGCCCCCGAACGCGACCCGGCCGGGCTCACCGCGCGCGGCCGCCGGCTCGGCGTCGACCTCGCCCGCCCGCACCTGGTGGTGGTCGCGGAACCCGCCGAGCCGACCGGCAACGACCGGGGACGACTGGCGGGCGCGGCCCGGCGGTACCTGTTCGGCTCCCGCGGCGTCAGCGCCGAGCACGGCGAGGCGGTGGTGCTGCTGGCGCCCGTCGAGACCGGCACCGCCGAGGATCCCGAGGAGACCGCCCGGCAGGCCGCCGAACGGCTGGCCCGGCTGGCCGGCTTCCCGGTCACCGTCGGCGCCGGCCGTCCGGCCGCCGGTCCGACCGCGCTGGCCGCCTCGTACGCCGAGGGCCTGCGCTGCGTACGGGCGCTGCGGGTGCTCGGCCGCGCCGGTGAGGGCGCCTCGGCCCGCGCGCTCGGCTTCCTCGGGGTCCTGCTCGGCGACGGCCACGACGTGGACGGCTTCGTCGGCGCGACGCTCGGCCCGCTGCTCACCTACGACACCCGGCGCGGCACCGAGCTGGTCCGCACCCTGCGCGCCTACTTCGACTGCGGCGGCAGCCTCACCCGCGCCAAGGACGAACTGCACGTCCACGTGAACACGGTGGTCCAGCGGCTGGACCGGGTCGAGGCACTGCTCGGGCCGGACTGGAACCACCCGGAACGGTCGCTGGAACTCCGGCTCGCGCTGCGGCTGCAGCTGCTCGCGGGCGGCTGAAGGGCTCGACCGGGCCTGGGCGTACAGTGGCGAGGTTGGTCTCGAACGCCTGGCAAGGAGCGCAGAACGTGAGCGCGAACGTGCGTTTTGTTCACATGGGCATAGGTGAGCGCACCGTGCCGTATCAGGAGGCGTGGGAGGAGCAGCAGCGGCTGCACGCGCTGCGGGTCGCGGACGAGATCCCCGACACCGTCCTGCTGCTGGAACACCAGTCCGTGTACACCATGGGCAAGCGCACCAACCCCGCCGACCTGCCGCTCGACGGCACCCCGGTGGTCGAGGTCAACCGGGGCGGCGAGATCACCTGGCACGGCCCCGGCCAGCTGGTCGGCTACCCGATCGTCAAGCTGCCCGACCCGATCGACGTCATCGCCTACGTCCGCCGGCTGGAGGAGGCGCTGATCCGCGCCGCCGCCGAGTTCGGCATCGGGACCGCCCGGGTCGAGGGCCGCAGCGGGGTCTGGGTGCTGGGCGAGTCCATCCCGGACGCCGTGGTCGACCCGTCCGAAGTAGTGGACATCGGCAAGCTGACCCTGCGGATGGGCCTGCCGCTGGGCATCGACCCGCGGCTGGCCGGCCCCGAGTACGCGCCCTCCAACGCCGGGCAGCGCGGCGACGACCGCAAGCTCGCCGCGATCGGCGTGCGGGTCGCCCGCGGTGTGACCATGCACGGCTTCGCGCTCAACTGCGACCCGGACATGACCTGGTTCGACAAGATCGTGCCGTGCGGCATCCGGGACGCGGGGGTGGCCTCGCTCTCCGGCGAGCTGGAGCGCGGGCTCTCCGTCGCCGAGGCGGCGCCGGTGGTCGAGCGGCACCTGACGGAGCTCTTCGCCGAGCTGCCCGAACCGGCGCTCAGCCACTGACCCCGTCGCTGACCCCCGTCGGCACCCGGTCGCTGACCCTGCCGGCGCCCGGTCGCCGACCCGGCCCGGCGCACAGCCGCCGAAAACCCCCGAGCACGAAATCCCCCGAGCACTGGGAATCTACTCACCAGTAGCCGTGTTGCCCTGCGATTGCAGGGCGGCAGGCCCGACGAAGGCCGTACAACCACAGGCGTACCCTGGGGGTACCCCGTCTAGTTCTAGGAGTCGCACGTGTCCGCTGTCGCACCCGACGGCAGGAAGCTTCTCCGCCTGGAGGTCCGCAACAGCGAGACCCCCATCGAGCGGAAGCCCGAGTGGATCAAGACCCGCGCGAAGATGGGCCCGGAGTACAACGCCCTCCACTCGCTGGTGAAGAAGGAGGGGCTGCACACGGTCTGCCAGGAGGCCGGCTGCCCCAACATCTTCGAGTGCTGGGAGGACCGCGAGGCGACCTTCCTCATCGGCGGTGACCAGTGCACCCGCCGCTGCGACTTCTGCCAGATCGACACCGGCAAGCCCGCCGAGTTCGACCGTGACGAGCCGCGCCGGGTCGCCGAGTCCATCGTCACCATGGACCTCAACTACGCCACCATCACCGGCGTCGCCCGCGACGACCTGGAGGACGGCGGCGCCTGGCTGTACGCCGAGACCGTGCGCCAGGTGCACGCGATGACCGCCGACCGCGAGAGCGGCCGCACCGGCGTGGAACTGCTCATCCCCGACTTCAACGCGGTGCCCGAGCAGCTGGCCGAGGTCTTCTCCTCCCGCCCCGAGGTGCTCGCGCACAACGTCGAGACGGTGCCGCGGATCTTCAAGCGGATCCGCCCGGCGTTCCGCTACGAGCGCTCGCTGGACGTCATCACCCAGGCCCGCGCGGCCGGACTGGTGACCAAGTCCAACCTGATCCTGGGCATGGGCGAGACCCGCGAGGAGGTCAGCCAGGCGCTCGCCGACCTGGTCGGCGCCGGCTGCGAGCTCATCACCATCACCCAGTACCTGCGCCCCTCGCTGCGCCACCACCCGGTGGAGCGCTGGGTGAAGCCGCACGAGTTCGTCGAGCTCCAGGAGGAGGCCGAGGAGCTGGGCTTCGCCGGCGTCATGTCGGGCCCGCTGGTGCGCTCGTCGTACCGGGCCGGCCGGCTGTACCGGCAGGCGCTGGAGCGGCGCGAGCAGGCCGCGGTCTGACGGTCGCGATCGGGTTCGAGCCGCTGATCGGGTTCGAGCCATTTGAGCCATTCGAGGGGCGGAGCTGCGGCTCCGCCCCTCGACGTTTCACCACACTTTGACTGCCTGGTCACGGGCTGGTAACACGGGGTGGGGATGATGGACGTCCAGCGAGCGTTCGATTCTTCTCAGCCACGAGAGGAGCTGTTCGGCATGGGGATGCGGATCCGGTCGGTAGGAGTGGCGCTGCGGTTCGCCGAGAGCGTCCTGCTGGCGCCCGGCCAGCGGCACGCGCGGCGCAACGCCTGGGCGGCGGTGTGCGAGAACCGCCGGCACGCGGCGGACCGTCGGCACGACGCGATGGCGGTGGAGAGCGCGGGGACGGCGGCAGCCCGGTCCGTACCGGGGTGAGATTCCGGCGTCGCTGTGTGCGACGGCGTACGGGCACACGGGTCACGGTTCGGGCGAACGGGTACCCGGGCTTGGATATCCCGTACCCCTGCCACGTACCATGAGCGTTATGGCGAGGGAAACATCCGAGAACCCCGGGCGACTGAAGCAGATCCGCCTGGCTTACACCATGACCAAGAAGGTCGACACCAAGATCGGCCTGATCATCGCCGGCGTCGGCCTGCTGACCTTCGGCGTGTTCCTCGCCATCGGCTTCGCAATCGACCACCCGATCTATCTGGGCATCCTGGGCTTCATCGTGGCCGTGCTGGCCATGGCGATCGTCTTCGGGCGCCGGGCCGAACGCGCCGCGTTCGGGCAGATGGAGGGGCAGCCGGGCGCCGTCGCGGCGGTGCTGAACAACATCCGGCGCGGCTGGAGCTCCAACACCACCCCGGTCGCGGTCACCCGTAACCAGGACGCGGTCTACCGCGCGGTGGGCCGGGCCGGCATCGCGCTGATCGGCGAGGGCAACCCGAACCGGGTGCGCCAGCTGCTGGCCTCCGAGAAGAAGAAGATGGCCCGTGTGGTCGGCGATGTGCCGGTACACGACATCGTGGTGGGCGACGGCGAGGGTGAGGTCCCGCTGAAGAAGCTGCAGATCCACCTCATGCGCCTGCCCCGCGCCATCACCGCCTCCCAGGTCACCGAGACCAACGACCGCCTGCGCGCGCTGGGCGACCTGCTCTCCAAGGCGCCGATCCCCAAGGGCCCGATGCCCAAGGGCGCCCGGATGCCCAAGGGCGGCCAGGCCCGCTGACCCTCCCCCGTCCACACCAGAACGGCCCCGCCGCGGAAGCTCCGCGGCGGGGCCGTTTCGACGTTGTGCGCCGTGCGTTGTGCGCCGTCCGGTGGGTGCCGGATCCGGTGGGTGCCGTGCGGTGCGCGCCATGCGGTGGGTGCCGGATCCGGGCCTCGCCTAGATCCGGACCTCGACGGTACCGACCGCCTTGTCGTGCAGACCCCGGGTGTCGCGGTCCCAGACCAGCGGGGGCACCACCAGGCAGAGCAGCAGGGTGCGCAGCAGGACCTGCGGGATGGTCGCGCGGCCGCCGTCCAGGCGGATCACCCGGAGGCCGAAGAGCCGCTTGCCGACCGTCGTACCGGTCGTGGCGAGCAGCAGGGCCGCGACGAGGAAGTACAGCGGGCTGGTCCACAGGTTGGCCTCGGCCTGGTCGCCGCGGGCGATCAGGCCGTAGGAGATCAGGGCGACCAGCCAGCCGTCCACGAGCAGGGCGCCGATCCGGCGGCCGGGGCCGGCGAGGGAGCCGGAGCCCTCCTCGGGCAGTCCGAGGCGCTCGCCGCGGTGGCCGAAGTCGGCGCCCATCTTCTCGGCGGCCGCCTTAGGGCCGTCGATCCACGATCCCAACGCTTCTCTGGTGTCCACGAATCCACACTAACCGGGCTGACGGCGCGCACCGTCACCGGCACCCCTCCGGGCGGGGCGCCGTCCCCGACCGGGTGAATCCCGCCTGCGGCGCGTTCCCCGCGGCCTTCCCAGTGGTCCAGACCACTTGCGAGAAGCCGCCCAGGTGGGCGGGGCGTTTTGCCCGTTCCCGTACGTCTTTGCCGCCCGCCCGGGGGACGCGGTTAACATCGAGGAAACGAGCGGGTCACCGGACGGAAACGCCCCATTCCTAGGGTGAGCCCAATTCGCACGCTGAGGAGGATGGATGTTCAACAACGCCGCCGAAGTGAAGCAGTACATCCAGGACAACGATGTGAAGTTCGTCGATGTCCGTTTCTGCGACCTGCCTGGCGTCTTGCAGCACTTCTCCGTACCTGCGGCGACCTTCGATCCGTCCGAGATCCTGATGTTCGACGGCTCGTCGATCCGCGGCTTCCAGGCCATCCACGAGTCCGACATGGCACTCGTGCCGGACCTCGCCACGGCCCGGCTCGACCCCTTCCGGGCCGAGAAGCACCTCAACATCAACTTCTTCATCCAGGACCCGGTCACCGGCGAGGCCTACAGCCGCGACCCGCGCAACGTCGCCAAGAAGGCCGAGGCCTACCTCGCCTCCTCCGGCATCGCCGACACCGCGTTCTTCGGGCCCGAGGCCGAGTTCTACGTCTTCGACTCGGTCCGCTTCGACACCAGCGCCAACGCGTCCTTCTACCACATCGACTCGGAGGCCGGCGCCTGGAACAGCGGCGCCGCCGAGGGCGACGCGCGCGGCTACAAGGTCAAGTACAAGGGCGGCTACTTCCCCGTCCCGCCGGTCGACCACTTCGCCGACCTGCGCGCCGAGATGTCGCTGGAACTCGCCAAGGCCGGGCTCGAGGTCGAGCGCCAGCACCACGAGGTCGGCACGGCCGGCCAGGCGGAGATCAACTACAAGTTCAACACCCTGCTGCACGCCGCCGACGACCTGATGCTGTTCAAGTACATCATCAAGAACGTCGCCTGGCGGAACGGCAAGACCGCCACCTTCATGCCGAAGCCGATCTTCGGCGACAACGGCTCGGGCATGCACGTCCACCAGTCGCTGTGGACCGAGGGCTCGCCGCTCTTCTACGACGAGCAGGGCTACGCCGGACTCTCCGACACCGCGCGCTACTACATCGGCGGCCTGCTCCGGCACGCCCCCTCGCTGCTGGCGTTCACCAACCCCTCGGTGAACTCCTACCACCGCCTGGTGCCGGGCTTCGAGGCCCCGGTCAACCTGGTCTACTCGCAGCGCAACCGCTCGGCCGCGATCCGCATCCCGATCACCGGCTCCAACGCCAAGGCCAAGCGCATCGAGTTCCGCGCACCGGACCCGTCCTCCAACCCGTACCTGGCCTTCTCCGCCATGCTGATGGCCGGCCTCGACGGCATCCGCAACAAGATCGAGCCGCTGGAGCCGGTCGACAAGGACCTCTACGAGCTGGCCCCCGAGGAGCACGCCAACGTCCCGCAGGTGCCCTCCTCGCTCCCGGCCGTCCTCGAGGCCCTGGAGGCCGACCACGAGTACCTGCTCGCAGGCAACGTCTTCACGCCGGACCTGATCGAGACCTGGATCGACTTCAAGCGCACCAACGAGATCGCCCCGATCGCCCTGCGGCCGCACCCGCACGAGTTCGAGCTCTACTACGACCTGTAAGCCCTCCGACCTGCGGAAACGCAGTTCGATCTCTCGTCGTTTCCGCAGGCCAGGGACTCTCCTGACCTGCGGAAACGCCCTTCAGGGGCCGTCCGACGGCTCGCGATGTGAAATGGCAGCGAACGAGGTCGACGGCGCCACGTGTCCGCGTGGGTCAGCCGAGGCGGGTCCGGCTACTTCTCGACCGCGTAGCGCAGTTGGGCGAACCCGCCGGCACTGGTGGCTGACTCCAGGCGCAGGGGGACGTCCTCGGCCAGCTCGCCGAACAGTTGGAGCCCGGAACCGATGAGCACGGGGGCAACGCTGATGATGAACGCGTCGACACGGCCGGCGCGGACGAAGCTCTGCACCAGGCGGCCGCCGTCGGGGTAGACGTGCCTGATGCCGCGCTCGTCGAGGTCGGCGATCAGGGCGCCGAGGTCGCGGTGGACGGTGATCCGCGGGTCGGCGTCCTCGGGGAGGGTCGTGCTGAGCACGACGACGTGGCGGTCGCCGTAGTGCCAGGCGTCCTCGCCGAAGCCGAGGACCTTCTCGTAGGTGTTGCGGCCCATGACGACCGCGTCGACGGTGTCGAGGAAGTCGGTGTAGCCGAGGTCGCCGGCCTTCCGGCCGCGTTCGTCGAGCCAGTCGATGTCGCCGTCCGGGCGGGCGATGTACCCGTCGAGGCTGGTGCCGACGAAGACGGTGGCGCTGAAGGTCATGGAGTCCTCCCGAGAAGATGGTCGAGGTCGTCGTGGAGCAGGGCCGCGGGCTCCCCCTCGCCGGTGAGGGCCCAGCGCAGCAGCGACCCGTCGGTGGTGATCTTCACGGCGCGCGCCAGGCGCGGCACGTCCGTGCCCGGGGCGAGTTCGCCGCGCTTGACGGCCTCGGCAAGCAGTTCCCGCAGCGCCTCGTCCACCGCATGGGTGTGCGCGGCGGCCAAGGTGCGGAAGTCGGGGTCGGTGAGGTCGAGTTGGAGCATCCCGAGGTGGTTGGACATCTCCTGCGGCGTGGCCATGTACCCGGCGAACTCGGTCGCCGCCGCATGCAGGGCCTTGAGCGGCGAGTCGTGTACCGCCCGGGCCCGCCGGTAGGGCTCGGCGGCGTTCTTCGCGGCGTCGGCCGCGAACGCCAGCAGTAGCGACCGCTTGGACCCGAAGCGTTGCGACAGTGTCGCAGGCGACACGCCTGCCTCCGCCCCGACATGGGCCAGGGTCATCCTCCCCGGCCCGTGCGCGCCGATGGCGCGCGCGGTGGCCGCGAGGATCTCCGCGTCGCTGGTGGTGCGTGGTCGTGGCATGTGCTTCCTCCTTCGCGTCCACCGTAACACGTTTATAAATGATTCTTCAGTTATAAACGCGCCCCCAGGTCGGGTGCCCACGGGAGCACTGGCGAGGGGGGTCGTCCGCCGACACTCGACCTTGTAAGCGGACCGCCGGTCCGTATGCTGGCACCTCGACGGCTGCCTGCGCGACGGAGAGATCGCGGCCCTGGTCAGCAGCGTCTACGTGGGCGACTGCCTCGCCTACGCGCACGGCAGCCCGCTCGGCTCCGCCCAGACGCCCGACGAGCCGGAAGCCGTCGAGCTGCTGCGCCGCACCCTGGCCGTTCTCGGGCAGCGCAACGGCTGCTTCCACTTCGAGGCCATCCGCGAGCCGGACGGCCGGCTCCTCTTCCTGGAGACCGCCAGCCGGATCGGCGGGGCCGGGGTCGCGGAGACCTTCGAACTGCGCACCGGCATCGACCTCTACCAGGCCGACCTGCGCTACCAACTCTGGGGCGACACCGGGCAGATCGAGCCGCGCCCGGCGCAGGACCACTACGGCTGGTTCGTCTTCCCCGGCCACCACCGGACCGAGCAGGCGGCCATCGACTTCGATCCGGACCGGTTCGGGAAGCGGCTGCACTCCTTCGTCCGCAACACCCGCCCTGCCGCGCACGCGGGCCGGATCAGTTACGCCACCGCGGCGACGCCGCTGTCCGGATTCGTGCAGGGCAGTGCGGCCGAGGTGCGACACACCCTCGGCGAGATCCTCACCCAGCAGGCAGTCATGGAGCAGCGATGAGCAGCCCGTGCTTCGTGGTGACGGGATACAACAACACCCGGATCTACGACGTCGCCAAACTGCGCGACCTCTGCCACGGTACCTACCGGGCGAAGATCGTGCTGATCACGGAGCAGGCGAAGCCGCAGGACCACGCCGCCGCCGACGTGGTCCTGGTCGCCCCGCTCGGAGCGGTCGAGTCGGCCGACGCCGCCCGGCCGATCGCCGAGGAACTGCGCCGGCTCGGCCTGCGGCCGATCGGCATCCTGCCCTTCTCGGACCGCGGCGTCCCGCTCGGCGCGTGGCTGGCCCGGCACTTCGCGCTGCCCGGCGCCGAACCGCAGGAGGCCGCGGCCGGCCTGGACAAGCGGCACTACCGCGGGCTCGAAGCCGCCGCCACCACGACGCACCCGGACGGGTTCCAGCCGCTGCTGAGCCTGCCGGCCCACTCCCTCGGCGAGTTCGAGGCAGCGGTCGCCCGGCTCGGCGGCACGGCGTTCGTCAAGCCGGCGAACGAGGGCAACAGCCGTGGCTGCCAGGTGGTTTCGGGCCTCACCCGGTGCCCGGAGATCTGGGCGGCGCTGGCGCCGTACCACGACTCCGGCGTGCTGGTCGAGACGCTGGTGCGCGACGCCCAGGAGTACAGCTGGGACTTCGTCGGCGGCACCCGGTGGCTCACCGAGAAGCACACCACCCAGGACCGCTTCCGCGCGGAGATCCAGCAGATCGTGCCGGCCCCGCTGGAGCCGGACCAGGCCGCCGCCCTGGACCGGGCCGGCGAGCACGTCCGGCAGCTGGTCTCGCCGGGCAACGGCGCGTTCCATAACGAGCTGTTCCTGCGCGAGGAGGGCGTCTCGGCGGTGGAGACCAACATGCGCCCGGCCGGCATGCACATCTGGGACCTCGCCAGGCTGTCCTTCGAGGACTTCGACCCCTGGCGGGAATGGCTGCACTGGGCGGTGACCGGCGAGTTCCGGCCCGGCCGTCCGGAGCCGCGCGCGTTCAGCGGGATCCGCATGCTGCGGGCCCCCGGCGACGGCGCCCTGGCCTCGCTGCCCGACGTCCGCAAGCTCGCCGACTCGCTCGACATCCCGCTCCACCGGGCGGCGTTCTCCGCGTCGCCCGCGGACCGGGTGAGCGCCGGCATCACCGACAACGCGGGCTTCGTCGGCCACATCGTCCTGGTCGCGGACCACGCCAAGACCCTGGTGGACCGGCTCGACGGGCTCGCCGCCGCGATCGAGGCGCGGATCACGCTCCAGGAGCGGTGACCGACCTCCGAGGGCGGTGACCGACCATCATCCGGTGACGCACCGTCAGGGCGCACCGCAACCGTCCCGAGGAGGCGGAATGTACACCTGGCGCATCGGGGTCTTCCTGGGCTCGCGCGTCTTCTCCACGCTGGGCGACCAGTTGCTGCAGTTCGCGGTGCCGCTCATCGTCTACGACGCCACCGGCAGTGTGACGATGTCCGGACTGGCGTTCCTGATCGAATGGCTGCCCAGGCTGACCTCGCTCCCCCTCGCCGGACTGCTGGCCGACCGGGTCGGCGGCCGCCGGCTCTACACCACCGCCGACATCCTGCGGGCCACGGCCTGCCTGCTCACCGTGCTGGCTCTGGGCCAGTGGCCCGGGGAGACCTTCAAGCTCACCGCCGCACTGATGGCGCTGTGCGCCTTCTGCTACGCCCAGGCGTTCATCGCCCTGGAGTCGACCGTGCCGCAGCTGGTGCCGAAGGAGGACCTGGCCAAGGCCCAGAGCCTGCTCCAGATGATCAACAGCGGCTCCGGCGTGCTCGGGCCGGCGGCGGGCGGGGCCCTGCTCATCTGGATCCGTCCGGCCGACCTGCTCTGGGCGGCCGCGGCGGTCTTCGCCGTCAGCGCCTGCGGGGTCCTCGCACTGCGCGGGCTCGGTGCGCATGCCGCAGGCACGAGCTCGGCCACGGCTGCCGCCGAGCGGCGCAGTGTGCTGCACGACCTGCGGGTCGGCGTGCGCAGCCTGCGGGCCGAGCCGGTCCTGCTCTCCCTGGTCGGCCTGACGATGACGGTCAACCTGATGGTCGGCATCGCCACGGCGACCGGCGCGGCCCTGACCGTCGGACACTTCGGGCAGAGCGACAGCGTCTTCGCCTCACTCCAGATGACGGTCGGATCGCTCTCGCTGGCCACTTTCTTCCTGATGCCGTGGCTGCTGCGCAGGGTCTCGGTCTACCGGATCGGCATCGTGTCGTTCGTGGGGATCGCCGTCGGCGGCACGCTGATCACCGTGGCCCCGCTCTTCCCGCTCTACGTGCTCGGCTACGGCCTGTGCATCGGGCTGTGCGGGCTCTTCAACGTCTTCATCCGGATCGAACGCCTGCACTGGATCAAGGAACCCGAACGCGGCCGGGTGATCAGCCTGATCGTGCTGCTCAACCAGAGCACCATGCCGCTCTCCGGGCTGCTGGTCGCGGTGGTCGGCGGGTGGCTGCCGGTGCAGACGCTCTTCCTCGCGGTCGCGGCGCTGGCCGTCGTCGCGTACCTGCTGCTGTTCCGTCCCCTGCAGGGGCAGGCCGTCACCGCTCGCCCGGCCGAAGCCACCGCCGCGGCCTGAAGTCCTCCCGACCCGAACCAGCAACCGAGGAAGACCGATGAGTAGCCAGGATTTCCACCCGCTCACCGTCCAGGACATCAGCCGGCCGGTCGAGGACGCGGTCACCGTCACCTTCGCCGTCCCCGACGCCGTCCGGGACGAATTCCGGTACCAGCCGGGCCAGTACGTCATGGTCCGACGCATCGACGCGGACGGCGAGGAGACCTGCCGCTCCTACTCGATCTGCCAGGCCCCGCCGGCCGACGACGGCGCCCCGGCCTCGCTGCGGATCGCGGTCAAGCTGCTCGGCCCCGGCGGCTTCGCCGAGTTCGCCCACGCCCGGCTGCGCCCGGGCGACACCGTCGACGTCCTGCCGCCGACCGGCCGGTTCCGCCTGCGCCCCGGCCGCCGTCACCTCGCGGTCGCCGCGGGCTCCGGCATCACCCCGGTGCTCGCGATGGCCGAGGCGGCGCTGCGGCGCGGCGACGAGTTCGCGCTGATCCTCGGCAACCGCACGTCGGCGAGCGTGCTGTTCGCCGACGAGCTGGCCGAGCTCCGGCACCGCTTCGCCGAGCGGTTCACGGTGCTGCACGTCCTCTCCCGCGAGCAGGGGCCCGACCCGCTGCGCACCGGACGGATCGACCCCGAGCGGCTGCCGGAACTCATCGCGGCGGCGGGCTGCGCCACCACCGACCCGGAGCTGCAGTACTACCTGTGCGGACCGGCGGGCCTGGTCGCCACGGTCGGTTCGTTCCTCGCGGACGCCGGGATCGAACGGCGCCGCATCCACTGCGAACGCTTCGTGGTGGCGGCCCTCGCGGGGCTGTGACGCGCTGACCCCGGCCCGCACCGCCCCCGGTGCGGGCCGGGGTCATTCCGGCGTGAGGGCGAGGACGGCGAGGTCGTCGGCGAGCAGGCCGGCGTACCGGTGGACGTCCTCGGCCAGGAAGGAGACCAGCCGGTCGGGCACGGTGGTACCGAGGGCGGCGAGGCGCGGGGCCAGCGGGTAGAAGGCGCCCGCGGCGTCGCGGGCCTCGCTGACGCCGTCGGTGTAGAGCAGCACGGTGTGGCCGGGAGGCAGGGCGACGGTGGTCGGCTTGCCGCGCTCCTCGGCGGGTCCGAGGTGGCCCAGGCCCAGGGGGAGCTCGTCCGCGCAGGGCACCGGGGATATCGTGCCGCCGGTCAGCAGCAGCGGGGTGGTGTGGCCGCGGTTGACGATCTCCACGCAGTCGGAGCCCGGCCGGTACTGCAGCAGGACGGCCGTGGCGAACAGCTCGTCGTCGCCGCGGTCGGCGGCGTCGCGCAGCACCGCGCGGTCCAGTTGGTCGGCGAGCTCGACCAGCCCCGGGGTGTCGTACGCGGCCGCCCGGAACGCGCCGAGGACATCGGCGACCGTACGGACCGCGCCGAGGCCCTTGCCTCGGACGTCACCGAGAAGCACCCGCACGCCGAAACGGGTGTCGCACACCTCGTACAGGTCCCCGCCGACCAGTACCTCGGCCTGGGCCGAGCGGTAGAGGCCGGCCACCCGCAGTCCGCCGGCCCGCTCGGGCACCGGCCGCAGCACGATGCGCTGCAGGGTCTCGGCGACCGTACGGGCCTGCAGCAGATTGCGGTTCTGCCGGGTGCGCTGCCACGACAGGACGGTGCCCATCACGCCGGAGAGCAGGGTGGCGATGTAGACCCAGACGTGGTGCTGCTCGTTGATGTGGCCCGCGCGCAGGGCCAGGACCAGCTGGAGCGCCAGGGAGCCGCCGGTGGCGGCGGCGGTCAGCACCGGGCCGTAGCTGAACGCGGCCACCACGGGCAGCGCGGTCAGCAGGAAGCCGGCGGCGACCGCGTCCGGGACGACGGCCTCGGCGGTCAGGTCCAGCACCAGCAGGACGACCGGGAGCCACGGGACCCAGCGCGGCACCCGGGACTCCGGCGCGGCGGGGCGCGACGGGCGGGGCGCTGTGGGCACGGCGGGACCTCCTGGCTGGCGGCCGCTCCGGGAGGATAAGTCCGGAATAGACGCTTTCGTCCCTCTATGCTCTCCCACGGACGGCCCAGCCACGAACGGCCGGACGTCCCGTCCTGCGGAGCCGGGCCCGACGTCGCTCCCGAGCGTCGGCGCACGGTCACCCGGACCGGTGCCGGCGGCTCGGTAGGCTGGCCGGTATGGAGATCTGGATCAACCCGCGCTGCGGCAAGTGCCGGGCGGCGCTCGGCGAGCTGAACGACGCCGGGGTCGAGTACACCGTGCGGCGCTACCTGGAGGAGCCGCCGACCGCGGCCGAGCTGGAGCAGGTGCTGGGGCGCCTGGGCCTGGAGCCGTGGGACATCACCCGCACCGACGAGCAGGCCGCGAAGGACCTGGGGATGAAGGACTGGCCCCGGGAGGCGGGCGAGCGGGCCCGCTGGATCGCGGCGATGGCCGAGCACCCGATCCTGATCCAGCGCCCGATCATCACCGCGGACGACGGGCACGCCGTCGTGGCCCGCACCCCCGAGGCCCTCAGGTCCGTGCTGCCGTAGGGCCCGGACCGAGCCCGGGACCCGACCGGTCAGTGGAGCTGGATCCGCTCCACCGGCCGGCCCGGGTGCCAGTTGTGGACCAGCAGGTGCTCACCCTCGACGGCGGTGTGCACCACCTGCTCGAGCTCCAGCCGGAAGGCGTGGAACGGGGTGGGCGGCGGCTCGGGCAGATCGGCGGCGAACGCGGCGAGTTCGGCCTCGTCGGTGATCTCGACGGCCCGGCCGGAGACCTTGGAGTCCCCGCCGGCCATGGTCTCGTCCCCCGGGTGCGCGTGCAGGGCGAAGCGGGCGTCGCGCTGGAGGTCGCGCGCCTTGACCGCGCCGTACATCGACCCGAGCCACAGGTCGTCGCCGACGAACTCGACCTCCGTCCCGCTGACCCGGGGCGAACCGTCCTTGCGCAGCGTTGCCAGGACGTGGTGTTTGTTGGCCTCGAACCGGGCCCGCACCAGGGGCGCCAGATCGGGAGCCTGCTGCTCGAAATCCTGCCAGGTAGCCATGGCGCCAGTCTGGCACCCGGCGCTGACGACCACCGTTCGTCGCAGCGGGGCCGCGCAGCACCGGGCCGGGCCGTCGTCACACACAGTTGTCACGCGTCGCTGTCACACGTCGTTGTCACAGGCCGGTGCCACACTGGCGGGGTGACCACCACGACCACGTACATCGCCTTCCTGCGGGCTATCAACGTCGGCGGCCGGACGGTGAAGATGGAGCGGCTGCGGGCGCTCTTCGCCGAGCTGGGTCTGGAGAACGTCCGCTCGTACATCCAGAGCGGCAACGTCTTCTTCACCACCGGCGGGTCCGACGGCGGGTCCGCCACCGCGTCCGACCGTGCCGCGCTGACCCGGCGGATCGAGGAGCACCTGGAGCGGTCGCTCGGCTACCCGGTGCCGGTGATGCTGCGGACGGTGGACGAGGTCGCCGAACTGCTCGCCGCCGAGCCGTTCCGGGGCGTCGAGGTGACACCGGACGTCCGGCTGGTCATCGCCTTCCTCTCCGAGCCGCTGCCCGCCGAGCTCGCCGCACCGCACCGCACGCCCAAGGGCGACGTCGAGGTTCTCGGCGCCGACCCGGGGGCCGCGTACCTCGTGATCCACCTGCGGGACGGCAAGTGGGTCACCAAGGACATGTTCGGCAAGGTCTACGGGGGTTCGGTCACCTCCCGGTTCCTGCACACCACCGAGAAGATCCTGGCCGCCGCCCGCAAGGCCTGACGGACCGTACGGCCTGCGGGAACGGCGCGGAACCGCGCGGCCGGACAGGGCGTCTGGACTGCCGTGACGTACGAACCACGCGCCCGCGCACGGCGTGATCTGGACAGCCCGAGCCGGCCGAGCCGACAATTCGGCCATGACGCCTCCTGAGCTCCCCACCGGCCGGGTCCGGCCCTCCGACGCCGAACGGGACCAGGCGCTCGGGGTACTGAAGGACGGCGCGGGCAGCGGACGGCTCTCGCACGAGACCTTCCTCGGCCGGATGGACATCGTCCTGCAGGCCACCAGCCGCGGCGAGTTGGACGCGGCGGTGGCCGGGCTGCCGACCGGCGGGCCGGTCGAGCGCTTCGTGCTGCGCACGGTCGGCCGGGTCTCCTCCTTCGGCGACCGGCTGAACCGGGCCTGGCGCACCGAGCGGTTGCCCGGGCTGAGCCTGCCGCAGACCGGGGCCGGGCTGCTGACAATCGGCCGGCTCCCCGGCTCGGGACTGCGGCTGCACGACGCCTCGGTCTCCCGGAACCACGCCGAACTCCGGCACGAGGACGGCGGCTGGGTGCTGTACGACCTCGGCTCGACCAACGGCACGCACGTCAACGGGCGCCGGATCGCGGGCGGCGTCCGGGTCCGGCCGGGCGACCAGGTGCGGTTCGGCAACCTGGAGTTCCGGCTCGCCGCTTCCTGACCGCGCGCCGCCGGCCGTTAGGCCGGTGGCCGGAAGCCACCAGCCGCCGGCCGCCCGTACGGTCTCAGTGCGGGAACTGCCGGGGCGGCCGCTGTCGGGGCAGCTCGTCCTGGAACTCCGCGATGACGGTGGCGATCTGGCGGGTCACCACGGTGCGCTCCAGCCGGTCCAGGTAGCGGTGCTCGGCGGCCAGCGCCTCCACCGTGACGCCGAAGTACATCGCCATCAGCGGATTGACGAACAGGTCGCTGCCCTTGGTCCGCTCGGTGAACCGGACGTCGCCGAACTCGCCGCGCAGGGCCGCCGCCACCGAGCCGTTGACGATGCTGGGGTGCTCGGGGAAGGCGGCCCGGGCGTGCTCGACGGCGTCCAGGTAGAGCGCCCCCTCCCGGCTGTCGCGCGGGATGGAGAAGGCGCCGAGGTAGCCGCCGGCCCGGTCCAGCGCGGCGAGGTTCTCCAGCACCAGCGTGTGGTTGACGCCGTGGAAGGCGTCGATGCCGAAGCCCAGGCAGGCGACCAGCCGCTCGGGCACCTCGGTGAGGCCGGCCACCGCCGCCAGGCTGGCCATGTCCTCCTCGGGGGTGCCGAGTCCGACCTCGTCGCCGCGCATCAGGATGTCGGTGCCGCCGTCCACCAGCAGGACGGCGTCGATGCCCAGCCGGGTGACGAGCGCCCGGTAGCCGTCGCGCAGCGGCTGCACGCCCGCCGACGGGAAGGCCCAGACGGTGTCGGGCATCCTGTGCAGGTGCAGCCAGCGGGCCAGCGTGCGCTCCGGGAAGTAGCCCTCGGGGGCGGGGGTGTCCGGCCGGATCATGGCCACGTCGGGCTCCGCCCAGACGTCGAGCGGCAGGCCGTAGAGGTGGGTGAAGGAGAGGTTGGCGAGGTGGACCTCCTTGCCCGCGGCGCGCAGGGCGAGGGCGATCGGCAGCCCGGCGTACACGTCGAATCCGCCGCCGGCTCCGGCGATCAGGATGCGTTCGGCGGCCAGCAGCCGGGTGATCAGCGGGGGTTGCAGCAGAGAGGTCACCGGCGGGACGGTAGCACCGGGGGCCCAGGCGGCCCGGGCGGCCCAGGGGAACCGGGGAAAGCCGAAGGGAACGGGGAAGGCCGAAGGGAACGGGGAAGGTCGGAAGAACCGAGGAGAGTGGAGGGGGCAAGGTGAGCGCCGGGGAAGGGTCAGTCGCGCTCGACGTGCACCTCGGCGAAGTGGTCGCCCTTGTCCGCCTTGCGGATGGTGACCCGGACGTTGCCGACGGCGGTCTCGGAGTCCTTGTCGACGGTCTTCCTGGTGTCGCCGATCGTCACCTCGGCCGAGCTGTCGGTGATGTGGCCGATCGTCATCTTCATCGGGTTGTCGCCGCCGAAGACCTTGACGGTCTTGGAGGCGTCGGCGCCGTCGGTCTTGATGCCGACGGTGCACTTGTGGTCGTCCAGGCAGAGCGCCACGCCGCCCTCACAGGCGGCCAGTCCGGCGCCGAGTGTCAGGACGGCACCCGTGGCGAGGATCGCCGAGCCGATGCGGAAGCGGGTCCGGAGGCTGGTGCGGTGGGCCTTGGGAGTGCTGCTCGCTGTGGTCATATCTCGACGGTAGTGGCCCGGACACAGCCGGCCATCGGCCGTCGGCGGGAGGCCTGCCCTGGTGCGGCCCGGATCGGCCGGGCGGCCGAACCCCGAGAGTGCTGGGTCGAATCCCTAGGGGGCGCCGGGAGTTGACCGATGGACCGATGGCCGACACTCCTCAGCATATGCCACAGGCTCATGCCACGCGCGTAGATCGACGGCCCGCGAAAACGCCCGACGGTCAGTCGACCATGATCCCCAGGTCGCCCTCCGACTCGCCGACCGGCCCCCACAGCGGCGCGGTGCAGCGCTGGTAGGTCGCCTGCCAGTGCGGCCAGTTGCGGGCCACGTCGTCGTCGCACTCGGCCAGCAGCCGCTCCACCGCGGCCGGCTCGACGCCGTCCAGCAGCCAGGCCAGCGCGTCCGCCGCTCCCGGTCCGTCCGCCGCACGCAGCAGGTCCAGCAGCTCCCCGAGGCCGCCGAGCCGTGAGCCGTCGGCGACCACCCGGTCCATCCGGGGCAGCAACTGGCGCTCCTCGATCCGCAGATGGGTCTCCAGGCGGGCCGCCAGGTCCTCCATCGCGTACGCCACCGGCCAGGCGCTGCCGGTGTCCCGGCTGGCGATCCGGACCAGCGTGGTGACCCGGGTGAACGAGTGGTCCAGGTTGTGGTGGTCGGCCTCCAGCCAGTTGAGCAGGAGCCGCAGCTCGGGCGCGAAGCGGCGCACGATCGGCCAGATCCTGGTGTCCTGCTGCTCGTGGTGGCAGGTCAGCATCGCGGTCATGAAGGTCCAGTGCCGCAGCAGCGCCTCGCCCTTGTCCTCCTCGTCGGGCTGGAGCAGCCGCAGCGCGTTGGGCAGCCGGGCGAGGTCCCGGCGCAGTGCGGCGTGCACCAGCCGCAGCCCGGCGAACCGCACGGTGGTCAGGTCGTCGTCCGCGCTCCGCCCGTGCGCGTCCGCGCCCAGGGGGTCGGCGCCGGACTGCCCCTGCGCGGGCACGGCGGGGGCGGGCTGAGGCAGCAGGTGGATGGGCATGGCACTCTCTTCACGGCTTGGGGCAGGACGGGTGGTGGCGGCCGGTGAGGACCACCCCAGCCAAGGTGCCCGCAGTCGATCAGAAGCGAATCAATGTCCGATTGACGCGCAGGTCAGGGCGTTTATGGGAGCGGACGCAACGCTTCGCGGCGCCTGCCCCGTGTACCCGGGTGAGGGTGCGCACCACACGCGCCGGGGAGTCCAGGGGAACAGCGAGGCCGCATGTCACCGGAGCAGGAGCAGTCGTTCGACGAGTTCGTCGCGGGTCGGTACGCCACGCTGCGCCGCACCGGCTACCTGCTCTGCGGCGACTGGCACCTCGCCGAGGACCTTGCGCAGACCACGCTGGTGAAGCTGTACTCGCGCTGGACCCGGCTGCGCGACCCGGATGCGGCGGCCGGCTACGCCCGGACCACACTGGTCCGCACCTACATCGACGCCCGGCGCCTGCGCCGCTCGCACGAGGTGCCCGCACCGGACCTGCCGGAACCACCGGCGACCGGTCCGCGGGCCGCGGCCCCGGCGGACCCGGAGCGCCGACTGGCCCTGCTGGCGGCGCTCGCGCAGGTCACCCCGGCCTACCGGGCGGCGCTGGTCCTGCGGTTCTGGGAGGACCAGTCGGTCGAGGCGACGGCGGCGGCCCTGCGGCAGAGCACCGGCACGGTGAAGTCCAACACCAGCCGGGGGCTGGCCCAGCTACGGGTGATCCTCGGCGACTCGCTGCGGGAGATCGCGGCGAGCTGATCCGGTCCGGACCAGCGAGCCGGGCGAGCCCCGGCCGGACGCGCGGGCCGGGGCGCCGAAAACCGGACACAGGGGCGGAACGGGCCGCCCGGGACGAGCGAGAGACGAGAGGAAAGCGGTCTTGAACGGGGACGATCCGGCGTTCGACGCCGACGACATGGGCGCACTGTTCCGCACGGTCCTGGACCAGCCGGAGCCGGCCACTCCCGCGGCACTGCTGCCGGAGGTCCGCCGATCGGGCGCACGGCTGCGCCGCCGGCGCCATCTGCTGGCGACGGTCGCGACCGCGGCCGCCGTGGGTCTGCTGGCCACGGCGGGCTGGGCGGTGCGCGGGCGGACCCCGGTGGAAGGGTCCGGCCGGGAGTTCGTCCCGGCGGCGAGCGCGCCCGGCCTGACGTCCGCCATGCCGAGCCCGTCCGTCCCGCCGTCCCCGGCGGTCACCGGGACGGGCGGCACGGCAACGGGCGGCACGGCACCAGGCAGCACGACCCCGGGCAGGCCGACCACCGGCGGCCCGGCCGCGGACGGCAGCCTGAGCCTGCTCGCCCTGCTGCGCGCCCACCCGCCCGAGGACATCGTGCAGGTCTTCCGGGGCGCCACGGCGAACGACTACCTGCTGACCAGGACCGACGGCGGCACGGTCACGGTGAGCCGACGCCTGGACGGTCCCGCCGGACCGTCGGGCGGCACCGACTCGCCGTGCGGGCCGCGCTCGAACGCCTGGGGCCCGATGAATCCGGAGGGCGAGGACTGCGTGGGCATGAAGCTGCCGGACGGCTCGACGGTCTGGGCGCTACACCCGCTGTCGGCCGCCCACCGCGGCCGGGAGGCCCAGCTCCGTATCGTCACCCCGGACGACCTGGCGTACGTCCTGCTGTTCGTCCGGGCCGGCGCCCGACCGCAGCCGGGCGACCCGACCGTGCCGCTGCCGCAGCTGCTGGTGCTGTCCGGGCAGCCGGGGTTCGTGGCGGCGGTCCGGGACGGCTGGGGGGACCCGATCTTCGGACCGACCACACCTCCCGGACCGCCCAAGACCCCAGGACCGTCCACGACCCCCGGACCGCCCAAGGCCCCCGGACCGCCCAAGACCTCCACCCCGTCCCCGTCCTCGGCCCTGTCCCCGACTCACTGACCGCCCGCGGCCGCCGAGGCACGGGGCACCGGGCACGGCAGCCGCGGTGCGCGACGGACCGGCCTCAGTCGGCCGCCGGCCCGGCCAGGTTCTTGGTCAGCCACTCCAGGGTGTCCGGGATCATCTTCTTGAAGTCCGAGGTCAGGTGCTTGCCGCCGGGCTGCTCGAAGTACGTGATGCCCACCGGCGGGGCGGCCTTGGCCACCCAGGACTTGACCACCTTGGTCTCGTACGGGTTGGCCCCGCCCGCCGTGACCAGCATCTTCACGTCGGCCTTGCCCTCGGTGACCAGCACGTCGGGGTTGTTGGCCGCGCGCTCGGCGTCGTGGCCCTTCCACAGCAGCGAGTCCGGGATGAAGTAGCCGTCGATCGGCACCGCGGCCTTGTAGACGTCGGGGTACTGCAGGGCGAGCTTGGCGCTGCAGAAGCCGCCGGTGGAGGCGCCCATCACGCCCCAGCCGTCGCGGCCGCGCACGGTGCGGAAGTTGGCGCGGACGAAGTCCGGGATGTCCTGGGCCATCCAGGTGGCCATCTTGGGCTGGCCCGGGATGTCGGAGCAGTCCAGCGCGTTCTTCTCGTCGCCGTTGAAGTTCTGCACCGGCATGACCATGATGAACGGGTGGGACTTGCCCTCCTTGACCAGCCGCTCGTTCTCCTCCTGGATCGGCAACTGGTTGTCGGTCCAGGTGTTGTAGCCGTTGCTCTGGCCGCCCGCGAAGAGGGTGAGCACCGGGAAGCCGGTCTTGGCGAACTTGGGGTCGTTGTACTCGGGCGGCAGCCAGACCCAGACCTTGCCGGCGACACCGGACTTCGCGCCGGTCACGGTGGTCAGGAAGATCGGGCCGGCGGCGGTGTCCCGGACCTTGCTGAGGTTGGCGTTCGGGCCGGTCGGCATCAGCACCTTGCCGGTGCCGGCCGAGATCGCCGTGCCCGAGCCGGCGCCGGTCGGGGTTCCCTCGGCACTGCCGGTCGAGGCGGGCCCGGCGTCCGGCTTGGCGCTGTCGCCCTTCCCACCACCGGAACTCCCGCAAGCCGCGAGCGAGGCGGCCAGGGCGAGCAGGGCGGCGCCGGACAGGACGGCACGGGAACGGGACGACTGCCTAAGCACGGTGAGGACTCTCCGACCGATGTCGCGCCCGGTCCGTCGACCGGGCGGCGGCCCCCCGGTGGGGCCGGACAGACCCGGGGACACGACGCTGGTACGGCCCCCGGAGTGATGGCGTGCCGTCCCTCGCGGGGGCGCGCCTTCCTGCGATCTTATGACGTGGCCCGGGATGGGCCGGTTGCGCGTCGGCCACCGGAAATCCAATGTTTGTTCGCGATCGGGTAAAACCCTTCACCACTCCCGTCGGGTGGCGGGGGCCGGACGGCGGGGGTCACAGCCGCGCGCTCGTCCGGTCGGCGGATTTTGGGTGTTTTCGACCAGTGACGGCGGCCCGCGGATCCGGAACGATCTCCTCGAGGACCGACCGGGACACCACCACTGCCACTGCCACCGTCACTGCGTGCACCGCCACCGAGGAGAGCGCCATGCCCCAGCAGATCGCCGTCGTCACCGGAGCAGGGAGCGGCGTCGGCCGGGCCGTGGCGGTCGAACTGGCCGCGGCCGGCTGGCTGCCCGTGCTGGCCGGCCGGCGGGCCGAGCCGCTGCACGAGACCGCCCGGCTCTGCGGCGCCCCGGCCGACGTGGTGCCGACCGACGTCACCGACCCGGCCGCCGTGGACGCGCTGTTCGCCGCGGCCGCCGAGCGGCACGGCCGGGTGGACCTGCTGTTCAACAACGCCGGCAGCTTCGGCCCGGCCGTCCCGGTGGAGGAGCTGGAGGTCGAGGCCTGGCGGGCGGTGGTCGACGTCAACCTGACCGGCGCCTTCCTCTGCGCCCGGGCGGCGTTCCGGCAGATGAGGGCCCAGGACCCGCAGGGCGGCCGGATCATCAACAACGGCTCGATCTCGGCGCACGTCCCGCGCCCGCACTCGATCGCCTACACGGCGACCAAGCACGCGGTCACCGGCCTGACCAAGTCGCTGTCCCTGGACGGCCGCCCCTACCGGATCGCCTGCGGGCAGATCGACATCGGCAACGCGGCGACCGACATGACGGCGGCGATGAGCGCGGGCGTCCGGCAGGCGGACGGCCGGATCGCCCCCGAGCCGACCATGGACGTGGCCGACGTCGCACGGACCGTACGGCACATGGCCGCGCTGCCGCTGGAGGCCAATGTGCAGTTCGCCACCGTGATGGCGACCGCCATGCCGTACATCGGGCGCGGCTGAGCACCCGCCTCGCGCCTCGGGCGCGGCCGGCGGAACGCCGTACGTCGGGGCGCGCTCACTCGTCGTGCGAGTGCCGGTAGCGCAGCGCCTCGCCGTCCTCGTCCAGCCGGTAGACGCTGGTGGTCGGCCAGTACTCGCCGCTCTCGGCGGCGGGCAGTTCGGCGCGGAGCACCATCCGCAGAGCGGGCGGCGGGGCGTCGGCGTTGACGCGCTTGCGGTGGCCGTCCCAGCGGCCGCCGCGCAGTTCGAGGTCCAGGACGAGGGGGGTGGTTCTCATTCCGCGATGGTGTCAGCGCCCCTTCGCCCGCCGGGGTTTGAAACCGCGCGGCCACCCGTACGAGGGAACCCCGTCAGAGCATGCTGACGGGGTTCCCGGGGACGGCGAGGAGGCTACGGCCGCCAGGTGTCGTTCAGCGTCACGACCCCGCCGGCGGGCACGGTCGCCGTCCGGTTGGCGCCGGACTCCCAGGTCACCGCGCCGTTGGCGTCCTTGCGGACGTACTTGTACTGGACGGAGGTGCCGGCCGGCAGCGAGAGCGCGAGCGACCAGACCGGGTAGCCGGCGGACGAGAGCGGCAGCGCCTTCGCCGGGTCCCAGCCGCCGAGCGCCGCGGCGTCGCCGACCACGTAGACGTTCTGCCCGTACCCGGTGGTCGCGTTGACGTTGAACGAGGCGCCGGAGACGGTCGTACCCGGCTGGACGTACAGCGCGACCGCGTCGCCCGCGCCGACCGTCGCGGTGAACTGCCCGTTGGCGCCCACCTGGTAGGTCGGGCCGGTGCAGCCGCCGCCCACCTGCGGGTCGCCGTGCTGGACGTCGCAGTAGGTGCCGGCCGGCAGCCCGGTCTGGAAGGTCTGGGTGATCGCGCCGCTCTCGTGGTTGATCGCGACGTAGCCCTTGTTGCCGCGGCCGAAGGCGATCGCGTTGTTGCCGTTGGACCACCAGTCGGTCACCCCGGTGCCCGCCACGGCGTTGCGGAAGCCGACCATGTTGGCGATCTGCCGCCAGGCGTGGGTGCAGTTCCAGCCGTCCTGGTAGCAGGCGTTGACGGTGCCGCCGTTCGGCGGGCCGTCGTCCTTGTTGGTGAAGGAGTAGCCGGAGTAGACGTTGGGGGCGCCGTACGGCGAGGCCAGCAGGAAGACGTTGGCCAGCGTGTAGGTGTTGCCGTAGGTGTAGTTGAGGGTGGAGCCGTTGCGCTCGGTGTCCCAGTTGTCGATGAAGCTGCGCGCCTGGTCGCTCGGCAGGTAGCCCCAGGAGGCGCCCCAGCCGTTGAGGTTGGCGAGCTTGTCGGCGGTGAACATGCGCTTGAGATCGGTGCCGACCCGGAACTCGTCCACGTCGCCGGTGCCGGTGTACTCGGTGGGCTGGATCGGCTCGCCGGCGCCGTAGATGACCTCCTGGGCCCAGTAGGCCTTGGGGTTGGCCGTCTTCGCCTTGATCGCGGCGAGGTCGGCGGCGGCGATGTGCTTGGCGGCGTCGATCCGGTAGCCGTCCACGCCGAGCGAGCCGAGGTCGTCCAGGTAGTGCGCGATGGTGGTCTGGACGTACGCGCTTCCGGTGTCCAGGTCGGCGAGGTTCACCAGCTCGCAGTTCTGGATGTCGGCGCGGTTCTGGTAGTCGGAGATCGGCTGGCGGCAGGAGTGGAAGTCCTGGTCCTGGTAGGTGCCGGGGTAGCTGTACTTGGTGTACGCGGTGCCGCCGGTGCCGGTGCCGGAGCCGGCCGACATGTGGTTGACCACCGCGTCGGCGATCACCTTGACCCCGGCCGCGTGGCAGGTGTCGACCATGTTCTTGAAGGACGTGCGGTCGCCGAGCCGACCGGCGATCCGGTAGCTGACCGGCTGGTAGGAGGTCCACCACTGCGGGCCCTGGATGTGTTCCTGCGGCGGGGAGACCTCGACGAAGCCGTAGCCCTTGGGGCCGAGCGTCGAGGTGCAGGCCTGGGCGACCGAGTCGAAGCGCCACTCGAAGAGGGTGGCGGTGACGTCCTTGCCGTTGTTCGCGGGCGGGGAGGCCTGGGCGGCGGGGGCACCGAGGGTGGTGCCGAACGAGAGCGCGAGCGCCGCCGAGGCGGCGAGCGCGCCGGCCGCGCGGGCGGGCCGGCGGGTGGGGGCGGTGGTGACCACGTCGTCTCCTGGGGGGTGGCTGGGGTGGGGCAGCCGGTGGTGAATCCTGCAGGAAGTTTCTGTAACTTGCCGGAAACTTGCAGCGCTGAACCTAGAGTCACCGGGAGACACCGTCAAGGTCCCTGGAAGATACGTTTCTGCATCACCACGTTCCGCATCACCACGTTCCGCATCACCACGTTCCGCATCACCACGTTCCGCATCACCACGGTCCGCATCGCCGCGCTTCTGTATCGACCGCAGCGGGACACGCTGGAACGGGACACACGACAAGGGCCCGGCAGCCGTAGCCGCCGGGCCCCTCCCCTGTCCTGGCTCACCGGCCCCTCAGGGGGAACCGGTCCGGGTTCAGCCGGTCTGGACGGAGGTGTCGTCGATCACGAAGCTCGTCTGCAGCGAGGAGTCCTCGACCGCGTTGAACTTCACGGTGACCGTCTGGCCCGCGTAGGCCGACAGGTCGAAGGTGCGCTGCTGGTAGCCCGCCGCGGCGTCGACGTTGGAGTACGTCTTCAGCGCGGTGCCGTTCACCGACACGGTCAGCTTGTCGTACGCGGTGGTGCCCGACTCCGCGGTGTCGACGTGCAGCCAGAAGCTCAGCGTCGCCTTGCAGCCCGCCGGGATGCTCACGGTCTGCGACACCGTGTCGGTGTGGGAGGAGCCGTAGCCGTCCATCCACGCCTTCCAGGAACCGCCGTGCGCGGCCTGGCTGGAGCTATTGTCGACCACGCCGGAGCTCGCCGTCCACGGCGCCGCCGAACCGGTCTCGAAGCCCGGGTTGCCGAGCAGCTGCGCCGGGGTGCAGCCGCCGCCGCCACCGCTGGTCACGGTCCAGGTGAAGCTGGTCGTGCCGGACTTGCCGGCCGAGTCCTTGACCGTCACGGTGACGTTCGAGGTGCCCGCGGCGGTCGGGGTGCCGGTGATCGCGCCGGTCGAGGCGTTGATGGCCAGGCCCGCGGGCAGGCCGGCCGCCGAGTACGACAGCGGAGCGGTGCCGCCCGAGGCCTTGATGGCCAGGTTGACCGCGGTGCCGACGGCGGTGGACTGGTTGCCCGGGTTGGTGACGGTGACGCCGCCCGGGTTGGGCAGCCCCCCGACGTTCACGGCGGCCCAGGCGGTGGCGACCGCGTTGTACTCGGCGCTGTTCGCGCCGTACAGGTCGGTGGCCGCGCTCAGGGTCGCGGTACGGGCGGCCGCATAGTCGGTGGTGGAGGTCATGTAGGCGGTCAGCGCCTTGTACCAGACCTGCGCTGCCTTGTCCCGGCCGATGCCGGTGACGGTGATGTTGTTGACCGTCGGGCTGTTGTAGCTGACGCCGTTGATCACCTTGGCGCCGCTGCCCTCGGCCAGCAGGTAGAAGAAGTGGTTGGCGACACCGGACGAGTAGTGCACGTCCAGGTTGCCGACGCCCGAGTACCAGGAGTCGGCCGAGGTGCCGTCCTTGGAGGGCTTGTCCATGTAGCGCAGCGGCGTGCCGTTGCCGTTGATGTCGATGAGCTCGCCGACCAGGTAGTCCGGGTTGTCGGCGGGCAGGTTGGCGTAGAACTCGACCATGTTGCCGAAGATGTCCGAGGTGGCCTCGTTGAGGCCGCCGGACTCGCCCGAGTAGTTCAGGTTGGCGGTGGCCGCGGTGACGCCGTGGCTCATCTCGTGGCCCGCGACGTCGAGCTCGGTCAGCGGGTGGGTGTCGCCCGAGCCGTCGCCGTAGGTCATGCAGAAGCAGCTGTCGTCCCAGAAGGCGTTGACGTAGCCGGTGTCGTAGTGGACCCGGCTCATGGCGCCGACGCCGTCGTTGCGGATGCCGTTGCGGCCGAAGGTGTTCTTGTAGAAGTCCCAGGTGGCGGCGGCGCCGAACTGGGCGTCGACGGCGGCCGACTCGCGGTTGCTGGCCTGGCCGTTGCCCCAGGTGTCCGAGGACTTGGAGAACAGCGTGCCGTTGCCGGAGGTGCCGTTCTTCATGTCCGTGGAGTACTGGCCACCACGGGTGGCGTCCTTGAGCGAGTAGGTCGAGCCGCTCTGGGTGGTGGTCAGCGGCACGTTGCCGACGAAGACGCCGGTGCCGGAGCCGCGCTGGATGCCGTCGGCCTTGCTGAGCACGTCACCGGTCTTGGCGTCGGTGACGACGTGCAGCTTGCTCGGGGTGCCGTCGGACTCGCGGCCGGCGATGACCGTCTCCCAGGCGAGCTTGGGGGTGCCGTCGGCGGCCCAGACGACCAGCCGCGGCGCGGTGTCTACGGAGCCCGCCTCGGCGGCCAGCGCGGCGGCCTGGGCCTTCGGCGCGGCCAGGGCCGGGGTGGTCTCGACGCCCGCGAGGTCGGCCTGGCTGGCCTTGGTCACGCTCTTGGTGGCGCCGGCCGCGTCCTGGTGGACGATCAGGTCGCCGCCGAGGACCGGGAGTCCGGCGTAGGTGCGCTCGTAGCGCAGGTGGCGACCACCGTTGGCATCCTGGACGACGTCCTTGGTGACCAGCTTCTCCTGGCCGCTCAGGCCGAGGGCCTGGGCGAGGGAGGCGGTCTGCTGGTTCGCCGAGGCGATCAGCGCGGCCCGGGTGGTCTGCTGGGCGGCGACGGCGGCCGGCGCGTCCGCGGTGGCGGCCTGGGCGATGACCGGTATGCCGGTGACCAGCAGCGCGGTGGAGGCGGCCATGACGACCGCCGCCTTCCGGGCGTGAGCGTAACGGGACATGCGGACTCCTTTTCCGACCGGCGCTGGGTCGCGCCGGTGGAGAGAAACCTGGGCCGCGGGGTTGCGGCGCAGTGGGGGCCCCCGCCGGGTGCGACGGAGGTGCGGTAGCGGGTTGCGGTGCTCACAACCCGTTGCAGGGTCAGGACGCGCTGCACCTTGGCGGAACAGCTGCACCGGGAGGTGGGGCCCCCTCGTCTGCAGCCGGACGAATCGTGGCAGCAAACCGGCCGCCGATGACAGATGCATGCCACTGATTGGCCGATTCATTACCGAAACCGTATGCATGGTGGTTCGTCAGTTGTGCTAAGTGATTGCAAACTCATGAACACGGTTTTCATGCTCCGGACAAAGTTCGATCACCACCGGCGGTCACTGACCAGCACTCAGAACCACCGCCCGTACCGCCGAGTAGCGGACAGCGCCGGGCGAGCGCGGCACGTCACAGTTCCGGCCGTGCCAGAAGCGGTTTCCGGCCACACTGCGACCGGAACGGAACCAGGCCCCGCTCCACCTGAACGGCGGTGCGGGGCCTGACAGTTGCACAGGTATACGGACCAGTACCGCATCCGTGCCGGCTCGGGTGGTGGATCGGGTGCCATGCCGGGTGCCGGCTCGGGTGGCGAATCGGGCGCCGGCTCGTCACCTGTCCGGTACCGGACTCAGTGCTGGACGAACACCGCCACAGTGCGCCCCGGCACGGTGAACGTGCCGGTCGCGGCGTCGAAGCCGGACTGCTTCACCACCTGGTCCGCCCCGCTCGCCTGGACGGGGTGCAGCGCCTGGCCCGTCCCCCGCAGGGCCGCGACGGTCTGCGCCTGCGCGGTGGGCGTGGCGTTGAAGACCACCGTGATGCCCTTCTCCGCCCCCTTCAGCCCGGTGCCGTCCAGATGCAGGGTGATCACCCCGGGCGTCTCGCCGGCGGTGCCGGAGAGCGGGTACGAGAGCCGCTGCTGGACGGCGGCCAGGGTGGGCAGGGAGAACAGCGGCGAGGACTGCTTGATCCGCAGGAACTCCTGGTACTGCGCCGAGGCCGCCCGCATGTCGGTCGCGCCGACGGTCAGCTTCGGGTTCGCCAGCAGGGACTGGGCGGTCGGCCACATCCCCTTGTTGTCGGCCGCCGGCGGCAGGCCGCGGCCCCAGCCGTTGCCGGCCACCGCCCCCGTCGCCGGATCGGGCCAGTGGATCGCGTTGAACCAGTCCCCCGAGTCGTAGGAGTTGGAGTCGAGCGACTTGGAGCGCAGCAGGTCGCTGCCGGCCTGGGCGAAGCCCGCGCCCTGGGTGAGCGCGGTGAGCGAGAGCCCGAGCGCCTGCATCCGGGCCCGGTCGGCGGGTTCGGTGCCGGTCGGCAGCTTGTACGCGAGCGCGTCGAAGAGGTCGGTGTTGTCGTGGGCGTCCACGTACTCCACCGCCTCGCCCGGCTTGGCCGCGTATCCCGTCGGGGAACCGTTGTAGTCGACCTGGGCGCCGGTGACGGCCTTTCCGGAGCTGTCGGTGAAGGAGTACCCGGCCAGGTTGCCGGTCAGCCCCACCTTCAACTGGTCCATCTGGTGCAGCAGTCGGGCCTTCTGCTGCTCCGGGGTGCCGTTCGCGGGTGAGCCGTTCGGGTCGGTGAACAGGCCCGAGGCGAAGCCCTGCTGCGGCGCGGAGTCGAGCATGAAGTTGCCGCCCCGCGCGGCGTCGCGCATCCGGTCGTCGAAGGTGGCGATGCCGGTGCCGGCCATGTTGAGCTGGGTGGCCTGCTCGAACCGGGCGTTGTTCGCGACGGCGCCGAAGTTCCAGCCCTCGCCGTACAGGAGGACGTTCTTCCCGTCCACGCCGTCCGAGTCCGGGGTCATCTTCCGCAGCGCGGCCTGCACGTCCAGCATGGTGGACTTCGGGTCCAGGCCCATCAGGTCGAAGCGGAAGCCGTCCACCTTGTACTCGCGGGCCCACAGGGTCACCGAGTCGACCACCAGCCGGTTCATCATGGCGTGCTCGGGCGCGGTGTCGGCGCAGCAGCTGTCGGCCGTCACCTTGCCGTTGGCGTCCAGCCGCTGGTAGTAGCCGGGGACGACCTTGTCCAGCACCGAGTGCTCGGCCTGCCCGGCGGCGGCGGTGTGGTTGTAGACGACGTCGAGCACCACTCGCAGCCCGGCCGCGTGCATCGCCTGCACCATCTGCCGGAACTGCACGGTACGGGCCGTGCCGGCCGGATCCGTGGCGTACGAGCCCTCCGGCACGTTGTAGTGCAGCGGGTCGTAGCCCCAGTTGTAGGCGTCGTCGGCGGCGACGGCCGCCACGCACTCCTGCTGCTTCGGGCCGTCCGCGGGAAGGGACTTGAGGTCGCAGGCAGGCAGCTTCTGGTCGGCCCGGTTCTCCCGGATGGTGGCGATGTCGAAGGTCGGCAGCAGGTGGATCGTGGTCACCCCGGCCTTGGCCAGGTCCCGCAGGTGCTGCATGCCGGCCGACTGCGACTCGGTGAACGCCAGGTAGGTGCCGCGCTCGGCGGCCGGGACGGTGGCGTCCTCGACCGAGAAGTCCCGGACGTGCAGCTCCTGGATCTGCTGCTGCCCGGGCGGGACGGACTGCGGGCGGGCGTGGTCGTCCCAGCCCGCGGGCTTGAGCGCCTTGGCGTCGAGGTCGGCGACCAGGCTGCGCCCGGAGTCGGCCGACAGTGCCACCGAGTACGGGTCGGTGACGGTGTTGACCACCACCTGCTGCACCGAGGGCGCCCAGACCTTCACCTGGTACAGGTAGTACTTGCCGTCCAACTCCTTCTTGTCGCGGACGACCTCCCACACGCCGGTCTCGTCGTCCAGCTTCAGCGGCAGCGTCCTCGGGGTGCCCCCGGCCGGGCCGTCGAAGACCTGGACGGACACCTCCTGCGCGGTCGGCGCCCAGAGGGACAGCGCCACCTTGCCGTCGTAGTACGCCGGGCCGAAGTCGACCTTGGCGGTCTTGGCGGCGTACAGGTCGTCCAGCACGCCCGGGAGTTGGACCCCGGTCGCGGCCGACACCGCGCCGCTGGGCAGGTGTTCGGTGAACAGCAGCTGGCCGCGCAGCGCGGCCGGGATCCTGGCGGTGTCCCGAGCGTCCACGGTGAAGGCCCGGTAGCCCGCCAGGTGCGGGAACTCGGCCTTCTGCGCGTCGGTCAGTCCGCCCTTGACCGGGGTGAGCCGCAGCCACTGGCCGGGCTTGGTCAGCACGCCCTTGTCGGCCCGGATGCCGCCCGCCGGGTCGTACACCAGCTGGGCGCTGGTACCGCCGGCCAGGGCGTCGTCGCCCGCGCCGTAGTTCGCCGGGACGACGACGGTCTTCGCGTCGATCCACTGCGCCTTGGCGCTGCCGAGGTCCAGCTGCGAGGAGGCGGCCGGGTTCTGCGGCAGCAGGTGGCCCTCGCGGCCGCCGAGGATCCAGATCTCCTTGCCGTCGACCGCGAAGTCGAGCGACTGGTCGGCGGGCAGGTCCTTGTCGTTGCCCTTGTGCAGGATGTAGCTGAGGCTGGTCGCGCCGGGGGCCAGCGGCACCTCGAAGACGGCGCCGAAGGCGTCGCGGCGCACCGGCGTCAGGGGCTTGCCCCAGTCGGTGGGGGTGGCGGCGCCGGTCCAGTCGTGCAGGCCCCAGCCGTCGTAGTCGCCGTCGGCCCGGTTGTAGTGGATGACGGCGGTGTTCGCCGGCTGTGTGTTGCCCGGGCCGGGGTCGGCGGTGCGCACCGCCGGGTCGCCCTGCTTGAGCCACACCTCGCCGGTGCTGCCGAGGTCGATGTGCCGGTCGGCGTCCACGTCCTTGACGCCGTTCTTCTCCACGATGAACCCGACGTCCGAGGCGCCGGGCTTCAGCCGCACGTACGCGAAGGCGCCGTACGCGTCGCGCCCGGTGAAGCCGTGCCCGGCCGGCCACGGGGTGGCCTCGCCGTCGGCGAGGTCGCCCCAGGCGTAGAGGTTCCAGCCGTCGTAGTCGCCGTCCGGCCGGTTGTAGTGGACGACGGCGTAGGGGCGGGCGCCGGCGGTGGGCACCGGCTTGGGCGCGGGGGTGCCGGTGGTGAAGCTGCCGGTGGCGGAGCGCAGGTGGCCGCTGGAGTCCTGGACGACGGCCTTGTACCGCACGACCGTGCCGGGGGCGACGGCGCTCAGGTCCTGGGTGACGAGGTACTTCCCGGTGTCGGCGGTGCCCAGCGTCTGCCAGGCCCCGTTGCCGATCTGGGCGGCGAAGGTGACCCGGTCGAAGCCGCCGCCGTCGACGTGGGCGCCCACCGTGACGAGTCCGGTGGAGCCGTCCGCGGGCGGCTGCACCGCGATCTGCGGCGCCGCGCCGACGGCCGCGAGCCTGCCGCCCGCCTTGAACACGACGGAGGAGAGCGCCGGCACGGTGACGGTCACCTTGCGGTCCGGGCCGCTGGTGACGCGGTCCCCGGCCGCCGGGTGGATCCGGTCGAAGCCCATCCCCGCGGAGAAGGTGTCCAGCGTGACGGTCTTCGCCTCGGTGGCGTTGTTGACCGCCACCAGGTACTCGACCTGCTGGCCCGCGTCGATCCGGGAGAATGCGTAGACGCCGGCGCCGTCGGCGGCGTACCGCTCGATCTGGGCGCCGTCGGCCAGCGCCGGGTTGTCGCGGCGCAGCTTGGCGAGCCCCGCGATGCCCTGGTAGAGCTCGCCGCCCTGCCCGTACCGGTCGGCCGGGCCGGAGGTGCCGCCGAGCACCCGGTCGCTGTTGTAGGAGGGCGTCTTGGAGGCGAACAGGTCCTGCCGGGCGTCCTTGTCGCCGCCGGCGCCGGTGAAGCCCTGCTCGTCGCCGTAGTAGACGACGGGCTGCCCGCGGGTGAGGAACTGCAACTCGTTGCCGAGCCGGTCCTTCTTCAGCAGGGTCGCCTCGTCGGCGCCCGGGTTGTCGGCGAGCAGGAAGGAGCCGAAGCGGCCCATGTCGTGGTTGCCGAGGAAGGTCGGCAGCTCGTACGCGTCGGTGTCGGCGCCGGTGTAGCGGTAGTCCTGGCCGTAGACGTCGGCGAGGGTCTTCGCCGAGCCGCCCTGGGAGACGTACGAGCGGGCCGCACCCTGGAACGGGAAGTCCAGGGTCGCCTGCAGCTTGCCCTTGGTGACGTAGGGCGAGGTGATCGCCGGGTCGCCGGAGTAGACCTCGCCGAACATGAAGAACTTCTTGTTGCCCTGCCGGGCGGCGAAGTCCTTGAGCGCGGGGGCCCACTGCTGCCAGAACGCCATGTTGACGTGCTTGACGGTGTCGATCCGGAAGCCGTCCACGCCGGCGTCCTGGACCCACTGCTGGTAGACCTTCTCGAAGCCCTTCACCACCCGGGGGTTCTGGGTGTCGAGGTCGTCCAGGCCGCTGAAGTCGCCCTCGGTGGCGGACTCGCCGACGAAGGTCGAGTCGCCCCGGTTGTGGTAGAGCGAGGGGTCGTTGAGCCAGGACGGGGTCTTGGCGTTCGCGTCGCCGGGGTTGCGGAAAACCGGGGTGTAGGGGAAGGAGTCCTTGGTGGTCCGCGGCCAGGGGGTGCCCGCGTCGGCGACGGCGGTCTCGTCCACCGGGTTCCCGTCCGCGTCGAGCGTCGGGTAGGCGCCCGCCGAGCGGTAGCCGTGCTGCTGCTCGGCGTCGTCGATGACGTCGGCGGTGTGGTTGGTGATGACGTCGAAGAAGACCTTGATGCCGCGGGCGTGCGCCTTGGCTATCAGGTCCTTGAGCTGCTCGTTGGTGCCGAAGTGCGGGTCGACCTGGGTGAAGTCGGTGATCCAGTAGCCGTGGTAGCCGGCCGAGGCGTCCGCGCCGCTGCCCTGCACCGGCTTGTTCTTGAAGATCGGCGCCATCCAGATCGCGGTGGTGCCGAGGTCCTGGATGTAGTCGAGCTTCTGGATCAGGCCGGCCAGGTCGCCGCCGTGGTAGAAGCCCTTGTCGGCGGGGTCGAAGCCGTTCTCCAGCCGCCCGCCGGTGATGCCGCCGGTGTCGTTGGCCTGGTCGCCGTCGGCGAAGCGGTCGGGCAGGACGAAGTAGAACTGCTCGCGGGTGAGGTCGTGCCGCCCGGCGGTGGCGGCGAGCGCGGTGTCCGAGGGCGGGGCCGGCGGGGCGGCGGCGTGGGCCGCGGGGACGCTGCCGAGGGTGGCGGCGGTCAGCGCGGCGGCCAGCAGGACGGCCGTGCGGCCTGGCCTGCGGGTGGTTGTTCTGCTCCGTCGGGGGCGGAGCGGGACATCGGCCACTGAGGGCTCCCTTAGGGGAAGGGGCGATCGAGTTTCCAGGAAGCTAGCGGCCTGCAATATGTTTCAGCAAGATGCAGAAACCGTTTCGTGCCGGGAAAATCCAGGCCGGCGGCCGTCTCCGGCCACCCCCCGATTACTCCCCCGGAGCGACGGGCGTGACAATGGGACGTATGTCCGTCCCACCGGTATGCCCCAGAACCCTGCGCACCCCCTCCCCCGGTGGGAGCCGGCCCCTAGCCCTCAAGGGGGACAGCCGGTGAAGAATCCACTTCCAGAGGATGAGCAGACGGCTACGAGCGGTCTGGCAGACTTCTCGGCCATGGGGGAACCGACCGAGATCCAGCGAGGCGACGCCCGGCGCGCCGACGCGGCCAGCGGTGGCGGTTCCGAGGCAGCGACGGCCGTCCCCGGCCGCGCGCCCGACGGAGCCACCCGCGCCGCGCAGTCCCGTACCGCGGCCCTGCGCCACCGTTTCCGCGAGCAGCGCCGTTCACCGGCCCGACCGCGGATCTGGATCGAGCTGGCCCTGATCGGGATCAGCTACTGGATCTACTCGATCGTCCGCAACGCGGTCCCGCAGCAGGAATCGATAGCCCAGAAGCACACGCGCTGGATCTGGGAGCTCGAGCAGCACCTCGGCATCGCCGTCGAGCGCTCGATCAACCACGCCGTGGACGGCGTCGGGTGGCTCATCACCGGGATGAACTACTACTACGCCACCCTGCACTTCGTGATCACGATCGGCGTCCTGGTCTGGCTCTACCGCAGCCACCCCGGCCGCTACGTCGCGGCCCGTACCGTGCTGTTCGTCACCACCCTGATCGCCCTGGTCGGCTTCTACTCCTTCCCGCTGGCCCCGCCCCGGCTGATGACCGACGGCGGCTTCATCGACACCGTGAAGACCCACGGCACCTGGGGCTCGTTCGCCTCCGGGCCCGCCGCACACGTCTCCAACCTGTACGCCGCGATGCCCTCGATGCACATCGGCTGGTCGATGTGGTGCGGTCTGGCGATCTTCTTCCTGGCCCGCCGGAAGTGGGTCAGGGCACTCGGCCTGATGTATCCGGCCGCCACCCTGGTGGTCATCGTCTCGACCGCCAACCACTTCTGGATGGACGCCGTCGGTGGCGAGATCTGCCTGAGCCTGGGCTTCCTCGCCGCCCGCTGGCTGTACCACGAGTGGGTTTACAAGCTGCCGCAGGTGCCCGCCCGGGAGGCGGCGGCCGAGCAGCCGATCACCGTCCCGGAGCAGTGGAGCGAGCCCGCGGCCAGCAGCGCGCGCCGGTAGCGGCAGCCGCGAACGGACCACGACGAAGGGGCCCCGCGCAGGGGCCCCTTTCGCGTACCCGGAAGTCGCGTACCCGGAGACGGGCAGAGGCCGTCAGCGGCGGTCGCGGCCGTCAGCGGGCGGTCGCCGGCGGTCAGAGGCCGTAGAACAGCCGGTCCACCACGGCCCGGGCCCGCCGGGTGGTCCGCCGGTAGTCGTCCAGCAGCTCCCCGCTGTGCCCGGCGCCGTACCCGAGGTAGCGGGCCACCCCGGCCAGCTCCCGGGCCTCCCCCGGGAAGCTGTCCCCGGGCCGGCCGCGCACCAGCATCACCGCCGCCCGCACCCGGGAGGCCAGCACCCAGGCCGCTTCCAGCACCTCCGCGTCCTCCGGCTCCACCAGCCCGGCCGCGACCGCGGCCGCCAGCGCCGCCCTGGTCCGGGTGGTGCGCAGGGCCGGCAGCTCGTGGCCGTGCCGCAGCTGGAGCAGCTGCACCGTCCACTCCACGTCCGCCAGCCCGCCCCGGCCGATCTTGGTGTGGGTGGTCGGGTCGGCCCCGCGCGGCAGCCGCTCGGCCTCGATCCGGGCCTTGATCCGGCGGATCTCCACCAGGTCCCGCTCCGGCACCCCGTTGCCCGGGTAGCGCAGCGGGTCGATCAGCTGCCGGAACCGCGTGCCCAGCTCCTCGTCCCCGGCGACCGGCTCGGCCCGCAGCAGCGCCTGGCTCTCCCAGGCGTGCGACCAGCGCCGGTAGTACGCCGCGTACGAGGCGAGGCTGCGCACCAGCGGTCCGCTGCGCCCCTCCGGCCGCAGGTCGGCGTCGACCAGTAGCGGCGGCTCGGTGGACGGCGCGCCCAGCTGGGCGCGCAGCTCGTGGCAGATCGCCTGGGCGGCCCGGGCGGCCTCCTGCTCCAGCGAGCCGAGCAGCGGCTCGTGGACGAAGAGCACGTCCGCGTCCGAGCCGTAGCCCAGCTCGTGGCCGCCGAAGCGGCCCATCGCGACCACCGAGATCCGGGTCGGCAGGTCCCCGTTCTCGGCCTCCCAGCCCGCGACACAGGCCCGCAGCGCGCCCTGCAGGGTGGCGGCATTGAGGGCGGTGAGCGCCTCCCCGGCGGTGTCCAGCGCCTCGGCGGGGTCCTCCCCGAGCCGGCCGAGGACGTCCGCGGCGGCCGTCCGGAACAGCTCCCGGCGGCGCACCGAGCGGGCCGCGGCCACCGCGGCAGTGGTGGACCCGGCCCGGCCGACGGCGGCCAGTATCTCCGACTGCAGCGCCGCCCGTCCGCGCGGTTCCAGGCCGTTCGGGTCGCCGAGCATGGCCACCGCCTCGGGGGCGCGCAGCAGCAGGTCGGGCGCGAGCCGGCCGGCCGAGAGCACCCGGGCCAGCTGTTCGGCGGCGGCGCTCTCGTCCCGCAGCAGCCGCAGGTACCAGGGGGTGCGGCCGAGCGCGTCGGAGACCTGGCGGAAGTTGAGCAGCCCGGCGTCCGGGTCGGCCGAGTCGGCGAACCAGCCGAGCAGCACCGGCAGCAGGGTGCGCTGGATCGCGGCCTTGCGGCTCACCCCGGAGGCCAGCGCGCTGATGTGGCGCAGCGCGGCCGCCGGGTCGGTGTAGCCGAGCGCCTCCAGCCGGGCCCGCGCGGCGTCCGGGGTCAGCCCGGTGGCGCCCGGCGGCAGTTCGGCGACGGCGTCGAGCAGCGGCCGGTAGAACAGCTTCTCATGCAGCCGCCGGACCTCCACCGCGTGGCGCTTCCACTCCCGCTCCAGCGCGGCCACCGGGTCGGCGCGGGTGTCGTCGTTGATCAGGGTGGCCAGCGAGCGGGCCACCCGGCGCCGGTCCTCGGCCCCGGTGGGCATCAGGTGGGTGCGGCGCAGCCGGTACAGCTGGATCCGGTGCTCCAGCGAGCGCAGGAAGCGGTACGCGGTGTCCAGCGAGGCGGCGTCCGCCCGGCCGACGTACCCGCCCCGGGAGAGCGCGGCCAGCGCCTCCAGGGTGTTGCCGCTGCGCAGCGCCGGGTCGGTGCGGCCGTGCACCAGCTGGAGCAGCTGGACGGAGAACTCGACGTCGCGCAGCCCGCCCGGGCCGAGCTTGAGCTGGCGGTCCAGCTCGGTGACCGGGATGGAGTCGATCACCCGACGGCGCATCTGCTGGACGTCGGTGACGAAGTTGTCCCGGGCGGCGGCCTGCCAGACCAGCGGGGCGAGCGCCTCGATGTACGCGGCGCCGAGTTCGGCGTCCCCGGCGACCGGGCGGGCCTTGAGCAGCGCCTGGAACTCCCAGGTCTTGGCCCAGCGCTGGTAGTAGGCGAGGTGGCTGGCCAGGGTGCGCACCAGCGGGCCGTTGCGGCCCTCGGGGCGCAGGTTGGCGTCCACCGGCCAGATGGTGCCCTCGCCGGTGGTGTCCGCGCAGAGCCGAGTGAGGGCGGCGGCCAGTCGGGTCGCGGCCCGGACCGCCTCGTGCTCCTCCACGCCCTCGCGCGGCTCGGCGACGAAGATGACGTCCACGTCCGAGACGTAGTTGAGTTCGCGGCCACCGCACTTGCCCATGCCGATCACCGCGAGCCGGCAGGCCGCGGCGGCTTCCGGGTCATGCTCGGCGGCGAGGTCGAGGGCGGTCTGCAGGGTGGCGCCGGCCAGGTCGGCGAGTTCGGCGGCGGTCCGGGCGAGGTCGCTGGTGCCGGTCAGGTCGCGGGCGGCGATGGCGAGCAGGCAGCGGCGGTAGGCGATCCGCAGCGCGTCCGCCGGACCGGGGCCGCCGCCGCGGACGCCCTCGGACAGGGCGCGGCGGAAGTCCTCCGGGCCGGGGTGCATGTCGCGAAGCTCGAAGGTGACCAGGGTGTGCCAGTCGTGCGGGTGCCGGGCCAGGTGGTCGCCGAGCGCGGTGGAGACGCCGAGCACGCCGAGCAGCCGGTCGCGCAGCGGCTTGGAGGTGGTGAGGGTGTCGCGCAGGGTGTGCCGGTCGGCCTCGTCGGCGGCTTCCATCAGCCGGGCCAGGCCGAGCAGCGCGAGGTCGGGGTCGGCGGTGGCGCCGAGCGCGTCCAGCAGCACGGGGTCGTCGGCCAGGCCTTCCAGCCCGGGGCCCTCCAACAGCCGCACCGCCCGCGCCGGGTCGCCGAACCCGCGCCGGACCAGCCGGTTCTCCGGCTTGCTGACCCGGCTCCCGGCCCGCTGCTCGTCCACCGCCATCGGCCCCTCCATCCGTCCGCTCCAGCAGGTTACGCGCCTGCGCGGCCCACCGCCGGACGCGACCGCGGAGCGGCCCGCCCGATGGCCGCATGGCGTGTCGGCTTGCCCGCCGACTCGCGGGCGCGGTGGAGTACGCGCATGACCAGCCGGGACGCCCCCGGCGGCGGCTCCCGCGCCGGGTGCCTCCCCGCCCGGGTCCGCCCCTGCGCTCCCCCATCCGAAGGGACGACCCATGGCGACCGAGCACCCGGCCGGGGAGCCGACCGCACGCCGACGCCCCCTCCGGGGTGTGGTCGGCGTGCTCGGCGACGTGCTGTTCACCATCGGTGTGCTGCTCGCCCTGCTGGTCGTCTACTCCCTGTGGTGGACGAACCTCACGGCCGCCCGGCACGCCGGCCTCGCCGCCGAGCAGCTGCGCAAGTCCTGGTCGGCGACGGCCCCGACGCCCGCACCGACCGGCGCCGCGGGGACCGCCGCGCCGCCCCCGTTCGACGCGGGCGGGGGCATCGGTTTCCTTCACGTGCCGGCCCTCGGAACCGGCTACCAGGTGCTGATCAAGGTCGGTGCCGACGAGGACACCCTCGCGGACGGGGTCGCCGGCGCCTACACGGAGCCGTACCCCTCGGCCATGCCCTGGGAAGCCCAAGGCAACTTCGCCCTCGCCGCCCACCGCGACGGGCACGGCGCCAAGTTCCACGACCTGGACCGGCTGAAGCCGGGCGACCCGCTGGTCGTGGAGACCCGCGACCGCTGGTACGTCTACCGCGTCGATGCCACGCTGCCCCAGACCTCCAAGTACGACACCGGGGTCATCGCCCCCGTGCCCACCGGCTCCCCGTACACCGAGCCGGGCCGCTACATCACCCTGACGACCTGCACGCCGGTCTACACGTCGCTGTACCGGATGGCCGTCTGGGGCAGCCTGGTCCGGGAACAGCCGGTGGACCCGGGCCGTACGCCGCCCCCCGAGCTGCGCTAGCGGGGCCCTCGAAGGGCGGAGGCGGTGACACCGACGCACGACCGACGGGCGGTGCGCCCCCAGTGCACCGCCCGTCCGTCACTCGATACTCGGCAACCGCCGGCGCACCAGCCCCTGGTTCGCCGTCGTGCCCGGCCGTTGACCGGCCGGGCGGGGCGCTACCCGGCGCCCCGGGGGACGGTCCCGGTCATGCACGCCGTCGGCTGACCCGCATGGCTGCCGCGCCCGCCGCGAGGAACGCCGCCGAGAGGCCGATCAGCACCGGCGCCTCCTGGCTCCCCGTCTGGGCCAGCTCCTCGTGGCTGTGCCCGGCCGGGCGCTGCTCGCCCGCGTTGTGGTGCCCGCCCTTCGCCTCGTGCTCGTGGCCGCCCAGGTGGACCGTCTTGTACGGCGCTCGCTCCTCCGCGACGAACTTGACCTTGTTCACGTTGTGCGAGGCCTGCTTGTTCGAGTTGCTGGCGCTGTTGTTGAGGTTGTTCTGCACGGTGACGGTCACGTCGACGTGCTGGCCTTGGCCCTGGGACTGGTTCTGCTCGCCGTGCTGGCCCTGCTCCTGCCCGCCGTGCTCACCGTGCTCGCCGTGCTCGCCGTGCTCGCCATGGCTGACGTGCTCGCAGGGGTGGCAGGAGCAGCCGGGGCCGTGGTGGACGCCGTGGCCGTGCTTGCCTTCGTCGCAGCGCTTGCCGCTACCGGCCGACAGGCCCTCGGGGAGCGCGAGCGTCGACGGCTGGGCCACGGGCCGACCGCGCTCGGCTCCTTCCTCGCTCGGCTGACCCACTTCGTCCTGCTCGGTTCCTTCCTCGCCCGGCTCGCCCGCCTTGTCCCGCTCGGGGGCGTCGGCCGGCTTCGCGCTGTCCACCGCCGGAAGGTCGACCGGCTTCGCGCCGTCCACCGCCGGAAGGTCGACCGGCTTCGCGCCGTCCACCGCCGGAAGGTCGACCGGCTTCGCGCTGTCCGCCGCCGGAATGTCGGCCGAGGTTCCGTCGATCTCGGTGCCACCGTCGGTTCGGTAGGTCTGGCTGAACACCGGCCCGGACTTGAGGGCACCACGGCCGCTGAAGGCCAAGGTGCCGGTGGCGTCGCCGTTGTCCCTCTCGGCCTGACGAAGGAGGCTGTCGACCCATTCGCCCCGGGCCCCGGCCGATTCGGAGGACGCGCTGTGGTCGACGACGGGCGAGGCGTAGGCCGCGGAGCCGGCACCCCACACGAGGGCGGCCGAGGTCAGTCCGGACAGGACCAGGGTGGTGATTCGAATACGCATGACACTCCAGGATGATCCGCAAACGGACCTTCTGGATACGCCTCTCCGTCACCCGGTCACGACTCGCATCGCTGCAGAGTAACCGCATTGGCCCAACGGATTAACGTGCGCGGGGGATGCCGCCCGCGCCGCCCACACCGCCTGACGGTTCGCTCAAGGCGGCCGAGGCGCGGATCCGACCGCGGTCCGGTCGGCCACACGAGCGGCGTGGGCCTGGTCCGACCGGACCAGGCCCACGCGATGACCGACGGATCCGTCAGAGCACCTGGAGGTTCTTCCGCAGCTCGAACGGGGTGACCTCGGAGCGGTACTCCTCCCACTCCTGGCGCTTGTTGCGCAGGAAGAAGTCGAACACGTGCTCGCCCAGCGTCTCGGCGACGAGTTCGCTGCGCTGCATCAGGTCGATGGCCTCGCCGAGGTTCTGCGGCATCGGCTGGATGCCGAGGGCGCGGCGCTCGGAGTCGGACAGCGCCCACACGTCGTCGTCGGCGCCGGGCGGGAGCTCGTAGCCCTCCTCGATGCCCTTCAGGCCGGCCGCGAGGGTGACGGCGTAGGCGAGGTAGGGGTTGCAGCCGGTGTCGAGGGAGCGGACCTCGATCCGGGTGGAGCCCTGCTTGCCCGGCTTGTACATCGGCACCCGGATCAGCGCCGAGCGGTTGTTGTGGCCCCAGCAGATGTAGGACGGCGCCTCGCCGCCGGCCCCGGCGGTGCGCTGGGAGCCACCCCAGATCCGCTTGTAGGAGTTCACCCACTGGTTGGTGACGGCGGCGGTCTCGGCGGCGTGCTTCAGCAGGCCGGCGATGAAGGATCTGCCGACCTTGGAGAGCTGGTACTCGGCGCCGGACTCGTGGAAGGCGTTGCGGTCGCCCTCGAACAGCGAGAGGTGGGTGTGCATACCGCTGCCGGGGTGCTCGGAGAAGGGCTTGGGCATGAAGCTCGCGTGCACGCCCTGCTCCAGCGCGACCTCCTTCATGACCAGCCGGAAGGTCATGATGTTGTCGGCGGTGGACAGCGCGTCGGCGTAGCGCAGGTCGATCTCCTGCTGGCCGGGGGCGCCCTCGTGGTGCGAGAACTCGACCGAGATGCCCATCGACTCGAGCATGGTGATCGCCTGGCGGCGGAAGTCGTGGCCGACCCCGCGCGGGGTGTGGTCGAAGTAGCCGGACTGGTCGGCGGGGATCGGCGCGGTGCCGTCACCGGGCAGGTTCTTCAGCAGGAAGAACTCGATCTCCGGGTGGGTGTAGAACGTGAAGCCCTGCTCGGAGGCCTTCTCCAGGGTGCGCTTGAGCACGAACCGGGGGTCGGCGTAGGACGGTGAGCCGTCCGGCATCAGGATGTCGCAGAACATCCGGGCGGTGCCCGGGGTCTCCGAGCGCCACGGCAGGATCTGGAAGGTGGTCGGATCCGGCTTGGCGATCATGTCGGACTCGTACACCCGGGCGAAGCCCTCGATCGCGGAGCCGTCGAACCCGATGCCCTCCTCGAAGGCCTGCTCCAGTTCGGCCGGCGCCACCGCGACCGACTTGAGGAACCCGAGCACGTCGGTGAACCACAGCCGGACGAACCGGATGTCACGCTCTTCGAGCGTCCGAAGCACGAACTGCTGCTGCTTGCCCATGGGGACAGTCTCACCTCTGCTCTTTACGCTCGTGTTACGCCCGGGCGGCCTCCGGAAGACCCCTGGCGGCGAATGCCCCCATCATGGCCGATCACCGCCCGGTCCGGCAGTGCCGACCCCCTGGATCGGCCCGGGAACAGCCCCGGAACAACCGCGGAACAACCCCGGGCCGGCTTCGGACCGACCCTGGACCGACCCCCCTCGCGGGACATTGCGTCAGATAGACGATTACACTCGGGGGCATGCCCAATCTCCGTCTCGCCCTGAGCCAGATCGACCCCTGGGTCGGTGACCTCGCCCGCAACAGCGATGAGGTGGTGCGCTGGACCAGGCAGGCCGTCGAGGCCGGCGCGCAGCTGGTCGCCTTCCCCGAGATGGCCCTCACCGGGTACCCGGTCGAGGACCTCGCCCTGCGGCGCTCCTTCGTCGAGGCCTCCCGCGGCGCGCTGGTCGAGCTGGCCGGCCGGCTGGCGGCCGACGGGCTGGGCGAGGTGCCGGTGGTGGTCGGCTACCTCGGGCGCTCCGAGCACGCCTCGCCGCGCTTCAACCGCCCGGCCGGGTCGCCGCAGAACTGCGCCGCCGTGCTGCACCGGGGCGAGGTCGTGACCCGCTTCGCCAAGCACCACCTGCCCAACTACGGCGTGTTCGACGAGTTCCGCTGGTTCGTCCCGGGCGACCAGCTGCCGGTGGTCCGGGTGCACGGGGTGGACGTCGCGCTGGCCGTCTGCGAGGACATCTGGCAGGACGGCGGCCGGGTCACCGCGGCCCGCGAGGCCGAGGCCGGGCTGCTGCTGGTGATCAACGGCTCGCCGTACGAGCGGAACAAGGACGACCAGCGGCTGGAGCTGGTCCGGCGCCGGGCCGCCGAGGCGGGCTGCGCCCTGGCGTACGTCAACATGGTCGGCGGCCAGGACGAGCTGGTCTTCGACGGCGACTCGATCGTGGTCGGCGCGGACGGCGAAGTCCTCGCCCGCTCCCCGCAGTTCGAGGAGCACCTGCTGGTGCTGGACCTCGACCTGCCGGCCGCCAGCAGCGACCACACCGACGGCCTGCTGCTGAGCGACGGGCTGCACCTGGTCCGCACCGAGCTGGACGGCGAGCCGCAGCCCGTGCCCACCGAGCAGCTGACCGCCGAGGTCGCGCCGCGGCTGTCCGACGAGGCCGAGATCTGGGCCGCGCTGGTCTCCGGCACCCGGGCGTACGTCGCCAAGAACGGCTTCAGGTCGGTGCTGATCGGCCTGTCCGGTGGCATCGACTCGGCGCTGGTGGCCTCGATCGCGGTGGACGCGATCGGCGCCGAGAACGTCCACTGCGTCTCGATGCCCAGCCGCTACTCCTCCGAGCACTCCAAGGACGACGCGGCCGAGCTGGCCCGCCGCACCGGGCTGCACTTCCGGACCGTCTCCATCGCCCCGATGTTCGACGCCTACCTGGCCGCCACCGAGCTGACCGGCCTGGCCGAGGAGAACCTGCAGTCCCGACTGCGCGGCACCCTGCTGATGGCGATCTCCAACCAGGAGGGGCACATCGTGCTCGCGCCCGGCAACAAGAGCGAGCTGGCCGTCGGCTACTCGACCCTGTACGGCGACTCGGTGGGCGCGTTCGGGCCGATCAAGGACGTCTACAAGTCCCTGATCTTCCGGCTGGCCCGCTGGCGCAACGAGGAGGCCGAGCGGCGCGGCGAGGTGGCGCCGATTCCGGAGAACACCATCGTCAAGCCGCCGTCCGCCGAGCTGCGGCCGGACCAGGTGGACAGCGACTCGCTGCCCGACTACGACCTGCTGGACAGCGTGCTGGCGCGCTACATCGAGGGCGACGAGGGCCGGGACGCGATCGTGGCGGCAGGCTTCGACCCGGCCGTGGTGGACCGGGTGGTGCGGCTCGTCGACACCGCCGAGTACAAGCGGCGCCAGTACCCGCCGGGCCCGAAGATCTCGGTCAAGAACTTCGGCCGGGACCGCCGACTGCCGATCACCAACCGCTGGCGGCGCGGCTGAGACGAGCGCTACGCGTCGTACCGGTAGGTGGCGACCACCGGGAGGTGGTCGCTGCCGTCCCGGGGCAGGGTGCGGGAGTCGACCGGTTCGAGCCCGCCCTTGCTCATGATCTGGTCGATCCGGGCCATCGGGAAGGCCGCCGGCCAGCTGAAGCCGAAGCCGTCCCCGGCGGCGCCCTGGGCCGAGCGCATCTGCGAGGTGACCGGCGCCAGGCTGCGGTCGTTCATGGTGCCGTTGAGATCGCCGAGCAGCAGCACCTTCTTGAGCGGCTCGGCCTCGATCGCGTCGCCGAGCGCCTGCGCGCTGGCGTCCCGCTGGTTGACGGTGAAGCCGCCCTCGGCCTTCAGCCGCACCGAGGGCAGGTGCGCGACGTACACCGCGACCGGGCCCTGCGGGGTGCCGACCTGGGCCCGGAACGCCCTGGTCCAGCCCATCTTGAGGTCCACCGGCGCGACCCCGCTGATCGGGTACTTCGACCAGAGCCCGACCGTGCCCTCCACCGTGTGGTACGGGTAGGCCTCGGCGAGCCCGGTCTCGTACGAGCGCATCGCCCTGCCCGCCAGTTCCTGCAGGGCGACGACCTGGGCGCCGGAGGCGACCAGCCCCCGGATGGTGCCCGGCACGTCGGTGTTGGCGGCGGCCACGTTGTGGCTGACCACCGTCCAGTCGCCCTTGCCGCCGCTCTTGTCGGTCAGCAGGCCGCCGAACAGGTTGACCCAGAGCACGACGGGCAACAGCAGGGCGAGCAGCGCGGTGGCGGAGCGGCGCAGCAGCGCGGGCACCAGCAGCACCGGGACGGCCAGGCCCAGCCAGGGCAGGAAGGTCTCCAGCAGGCTGCCGAGGTTGCCGACGCTGTTGGGCACCTCGGCGTGGAAGGCGAGCAGCGCGGCGGTGAGCCCGGCCAGGACGGCGACCACCAGGCCGCGCCGCCAGGTGGTGGCGCCGCGGGCGTCCCTGCCCCAGTCCCGCAGGCCGAGGAGGCCGCCGAACCGGACCGCCGGGGCCGAGTCGTCGGCACCTCCGGGGGCCGCGATCCGTTCGGTCCTGTCCGCCTGCGCCATTCCGTGGCTCCCGTTCGCTCGTGCCGTCCGCCAGTCTGGTGCCGGGCCCGTTCCCACGGCGCAGCACCGGACCGGTGCCGGTTCGATCGGATTCCCGGCTCAGCCTATGCCGGGACAGACGTCACGCTCCCGGAGCGGGTTCCGGCGTGGCCCGGTTTGGTGAGTTAGGCCACGTCCCGTCAGGACGCTCCGGTGGCAGTCCGGTGCGGCCCGACGACGGCCCGACGGCTGCTGGAGGACGGCTCGACGGCGGCCCGGGGTCAGCGCGGCGCGAGGCCCTGGAGCAGCGCGTCGACCATCTTGCGGGCCAGGTCCGGGTCCTCCAGGTCGGAGTCGTCCCACAGGATGCTGCGGTAGAGGATCGGGCCCATCAGCAGGTCGCCGAGCAGGTCCAGGTCGAGGTCGGAGCGGAGCACGCCCTCGTCCATGGCACGGCGGATCAGGTCCAGCCCCGCGTCGCGGCGCGGCTTGACCACCCGCTCGCGGTACACGTTGTGCAGCTCGGGCAGGCTCTGCATCTGGCCCATGGCGGCCTTGAGCACCCAGCGGGTGCGCTTGGCGAGGCCGCGCCGGCGCATGTAGTCGACCATCTCGATCAGGTCGGCCCGAACGCCGCCGCCGCTCGGCTCCGGCATCGGGGCCTCCAGCTTGCCGACCACGTCGACGAGCAGGGCCTCCTTGTTGGGCCAGCGCCGGTAGATGGTGGCCTTGCCGACGCCGGCGGCGGTGGCGATGCCCTCGATGGTGAGCTCGGACATCGTGGTGCCGCTCGCCATGAGGTCCACCACCGCGGTGAAGATGGCCTGTTCGGCGGCCTCGCTGCGCGGCCGGCCGCGGCGTGCGGCGGCGCAGGCCTGGCCGGCGTCGGCGTCGGCGTCGGCGTCGGCGGCGCAGTCCTGCTCGGTGTCGGCGGTCGGGGTGTCCGTCTTCATCCCCGTTGTTCTCCCTCGCTGTCCCCGGGGCGCGCGGGCGCCGTCCGTGTCATGGGCGGTCCGTACGGCGGGCGGGGGCCCGCCGCCGGGCCGAGGCCCTGCCGACCGGGTGCACCGGTCGGCAGGGCCATTGTCTCTCGACTGTCCTGCGGCCCGAGCCGTGGTCCGGCCCGAGCCGTCCTGCGACCCGGCCGCCGGTCAGGCCTCCGCGGCCGCGGTCTCCCGGCTCGCGTCCGCCTGCTCGCCCGCCGGACCGGCCGGGGCGGCCGGAGCGCCGGGGGCGGCGATGCGGCGCGGCAGCAGGAACCAGGCGACCAGCGCGCCGACCAGCGAGATGCCCACCGAGAGCGAGGCGACCACGTGCATGGCGTGGATGAAGGAGTCGTTCGCCGGGGCGATCAGGGCCTTGCCGCCGGGGATCCGGTCGGCGATGGCCAGGGTGGCCTCCAGCGACTCGCCGGCCTTGTCGCGCAGGTTCTCGGGCAGCTGGTTCAGCGTGTCGGACATCCCGTCGCGGTAGACGGTGGAGAGCACCGCGCCGAGCACGGCGACGCCCAGCGAGCCGCCGACCTGACGGAAGGTGTTGTTGACGGCCGAACCGGCGCCGGCCTTCTCGCGGGGCAGCGAGCCCATGATCGCGACGGTGACCGGCGGCATGACGTGCGCCATGCCGGCGCCCATCACCAGGCCGAGCACGATCAGCACCCAGATCGGGGTGGTGGCGGTCAGCACGATGTAGCCGACGAAGCCGAGCGCGACCAGCACCATGCCGGTCGCGGCGGTGGCGGCGACACCGAAACGGTCGACCACCAGCCGGGCCCGCGGCGCGAACAGCAGCTGGGCGACGGCCAGCGGCAGCATCAGCAGACCGGCCTGCAGCGCGCTGTAGCCGCGCACGCTCTGGATGTAGAAGACGCCGAAGAAGGAGACGCCCATCAGCGCGAAGAAGATCACGCCGACGACCACCACGGAGGCGCTGAACACCTTGTTGCGGAACCAGGAGACGTCCAGCGCGGGGAACGCGGTGCGGCGCTCGAACCAGACGAAGGCGACCAGCGCGACCACACCGGTCAGGGTCGGCGCCCAGGCCTCGACGGCGGTGAAGTCGGCCAGCTCGCCGCCCTTGATGATGCCGTAGATCAGCGCGACCAGGCCGATGATCGACAGCAGCACGCCGACCGGGTCGAGCTTGCCCGGGTTGGGGTCCTTGGACTCGGGCACCAGGATCACCATCGCGATCACCGCGACGATCACGATCGGGACGTTGATCAGGAAGACCGAGCCCCACCAGAAGTGCTCGATCAGCAGGCCGCCGGTGATCGGGCCGATGGCGATGGCCAGGCCGACCGCGCCCGCCCAGATGCCGATCGCCTTGGGCTGCTCGGAGCGTTCGAAGACGTTCATGATGATCGCCAGCGTGGCGGGCATCGCGAGCGCGGCGCCGACGCCCATCAGGCCGCGGAAGCCGATGAGTTCACCGGGCGAGCCGGCCATCGAGGACAGCAGCGAGGCGATGCCGAAGACCACCATGCCGGCCAGCAGGGCGAGCTTGCGGCCGAAGCGGTCGCCGAGCAGGCCCGAGGTGAAGAGCAGCCCGGCGAACACCAGGGTGTAGGAGTTGATCGACCACTCCAGGTCGCTCTGGGTGGCGCCGAGGCCGACCGGAGCGGGGGTCGCGATGGTCTTCATCGCGACGTTGAGGATCGAGTTGTCGAGCACGACGACGAGCAGGGCGAGCACGAGGGTGCAGAGGATCGCCCAGCGCCGACGGTGGATGGCTTCCGGCACACGGGGTGGCGCGGCTGCGGTGGTCATTGGTCTTCCCGTCCGTGTTGGCGTGGCACTGGCGGGCAATTCCGAGTCGGAAACGTCTCGTAACCCCCCGCACCAGAGTAGCGGGGAATACGATACGAGACGACCCCGTTTCGTAAAAACGAGGCAAAGCCCGAGGCCGCCGTCCGAGGCGACGGGCCCGGGTGTGTCACGGATCGCACCGGGACGAACGCACCCCTCTTTGCGCGCGCGCCGGGGCGTGCAAGCATGGAGGTGATCCGGGGACGCCGCACGGCGCCACGAGACGACAACCCTTCAGGAGTCCGTTCCATGAACGCTTCTTCGCCTTCGCCTGCCCAGAACCAGGCGTCGACCGCCACCCTCTACGGTGGGGTCACCAGCCGCCGCATCACCGTCCGCGACCTCGCCTCCGCCAAGCAGCGCGGCGAGAAGTGGTCGATGCTCACCGCCTACGACGCCCTGACCGCGGGCGTGTTCGACGAGGCCGGCATCCCGGTGCTGCTGGTCGGCGACTCGGCGGGCAACTGCCACCTCGGCTACGAGACCACCGTCCCGGTGACCATGGATCAGATGGTGATGCTCTCCGCCGCCGTCGTCCGCGGCACCAAGCGGTCGATGATCGTCGCCGACCTGCCGTTCGGCTCGTACCAGGAGTCCCCCGCGCAGGCCATGCACAACGCGGCCCGGCTGATGAAGGAGGCCGGGGTCGGCGCGGTCAAGCTGGAGGGCGGCGAGCGCAGCGCCCGCTCGATCGAGCTGCTGGTCGAGGCCGGCATCCCGGTGATGGCGCACATCGGCCTCACCCCGCAGTCCGTACACGCCTTCGGCGGCTACCCGGTCCAGGGCCGCGGCGACGAGGCGGCGCACCAGCTGCTGCGCGACGCCAAGGCGGTCCAGCAGGCGGGCGCCTTCTCGGTGGTGCTGGAGGCCGTGCCGGCCGAACTGGCCGCCCAGGTCACCGAGCAGCTCGCGATCCCGACCGTCGGCATCGGCGGCGGCCCCGACACCGACGCCCAGGTGCTGGTCTGGACCGACATGGCCGGCATGACGGCCGGCCGGGTGCCGAAGTTCGTCAAGCAGTACGCCAACCTGCGAGCCGTTCTGGGCGACGCAGCCCGGGCCTTCGACGAGGACGTCCGCGGCGGCGCCTTCCCCGCGGAGGAGCACAGCTTCCACTGACCGGCCGTCCGGCCCTGCTCCGAACCGAAGGGCTCGGAGCGGGGCCGCTGTCATGCCCGGACTGCGCTGACAGCGGCGTGACAGCCGCCTGGCAGCGGACCGCCGCGGCCGCCGCCACGCTGACAGGGGGCTGACAGCCGGGGCGGACAACCTGGTGGCATGACACGAATCGCCACCGCCCCGAACGACCGGGGAGCCGCCGCCGGCAACGCCGTCGAGGTCCGCGGCATCGTCAAGCAGTACGGCACCACCAAGGCCCTCGACGGGGTCGACCTCACCGTGCGGGAGGGCACCGTCCTCGGCGTGCTCGGCCCCAACGGCGCGGGCAAGACCACCCTGGTCCGGGTCCTCTCCACCCTGATCAAGCCGGACGCCGGCACCGCCTACGTCGGCGGCTACGACGTCCTGCGCCAGCCCAAGCAGCTGCGCCGCACGATCGGCCTCACCGGCCAGTACGCCTCCGTCGACGAGCTCCTCTCCGGGTACGAGAACCTCTACCTGATCGGCCGCCTGCTCGACCTCTCCCGCCGTGAGGCCAGGACCCGCGCGAACGAGCTGCTGGAGCGGTTCTCGCTCACCGAGGCCGCCAAGCGGACCGCCAAGACCTACTCCGGCGGCATGCGCCGCCGCCTCGACCTGGCCGCCAGCATGATCGGCCGCCCCCGGGTGCTCTACCTGGACGAGCCCACCACCGGCCTGGACCCGCGCACCCGCAACGAGGTCTGGGACGAGGTGCAGCGGATGGTCGCCGAGGGCACCACCGTGCTGCTGACCACCCAGTACATGGAGGAGGCGGAGCAGCTCGCGAACGAGCTGACCGTCATCGACCGCGGCAAGGTCATCGCCAACGGCCTGGTGTCCGAACTCAAGGCCAAGGTCGGCGGCCAGACCCTTCAGGTCCGCCCGGCCGACCCGGCCGATCTGCCCGGGATGGCCCGCTGCCTGCGCGACAACGGCGTCAGCACCGCCACCTACTCCGCCGACACCGGCCTGCTCGCGGTGCCGATCACCGGCGACGAGCAGCTGACCGCGGTGATCGGCGTGCTCGGTGGCCGCGGCTTCGCGATCGCCGGCATCGACACCAAGGTGCCCAGCCTCGACGAGGTCTTCCTCGCCATCACCGGCAAGCCCGCCGACGCGGCGCCCGCCCCCATCCTCGCCAAGGAGCCCGTCGCATGACCACCGCCACGCTCGCCCCCGCCCGGGTCGAGGACTCCCGGATCGGCCTGTCCGGGACACTGCGCCACGTCGGCGCGCTGACCCGGCGCAACCTGATGCGGATCAAGGCCGACCCGGAGTCGATGTTCGACGCCGTGCTGATGCCGGTGATCTTCACCGTGCTGTTCGTCTACGTCTTCGGCGGGGCGATGGCCGGCGACCAGGACACCTACCGGCAGTACCTGGTCCCCGGCCTGCTCGGGCAGACCGGCCTCACCCTCGCGATGGCCGTCGGCACCGGCCTCAACAGCGACTTCCAGACCGGCGTGATGGACCGCTTCCGGACCCTGCCGATCGGCCGGGCCTCCGTCCTGCTCTCCAAGATCGCCGCCGAGACCCTCCGCGGGCTGCTCTCCTTCGCGATCCTGATCGGCTTCGCGATGTGCATCGGCTTCGAGGTGAAGACCGGCCTCCTGGAGGTACTGGCCACGATCGGCCTGGCCCTGGTGTTCGGCATGTCGATCGTCTGGATATCGATGCTGCTGGGCATGGCGCTGCGCAGCGCCCAGGCCGTCCAGGGCGTGGCCATGCTGGTCCTGATGCCGATGCAGTTCGGCAGCTCGATCTTCGCCCCGACCAGCACGATGCCGGGCTGGCTGCAGTCCTTCACCAAGGTCAACCCGCTGTCCGCACTGGCCGACGCCTCCCGGGCGCTGCTCAACGGCCAGGGCCCGGTGGCCCACCCGGTGATGATCGTGATGATCTGGTCCGCCGCCATCACCGCGGTCTTCGCCCCGCTCGCGGTGGCCCGGTTCCGCAAGCGGACCTGACCCCTCTTCGCGAAGAAGGCCTCCGCCGGCCCTCCTCGGAAGGAGGGGCGGCGGGCAGGGCGGCCGGCTGCCCGGGACAGGCGCCGGCCGTCGTCCGGGCCCGGCGGGCCGGTGACCAGGGGACGGTCACCGGCCGGCCGGGCCCTCACCGCTCGCCCGGCCGCTCGCCCGGCCGCTAGCCCGACTGCTCGCCCGCCAGGTCGACCGGCTGCTCGCCCGACTGCTCGCCCGACTGCTCGCCTGACTGCTCGCCTGACTGCTCACCGATCAACTCCTCCAGCAGCTCGTGGGTCTGCTGCTGGGTCATCTCGTCACCGCGGGCGCGGGCCTTCTCGAACGCCTCGGTGCCGAGCAGCTCCCGCAGGACGCCGACGGAACGCTCGCGCTCGACCCGGTCGAGGTAGCCGCCCTTCGGGCCGTGCAGCCCGCCGTACGCACCGGTCAGCACGGCTGCCACCTCGGCCCGCGCCAGGTCCCCGTCGCGCTCGGCGAAGGTGCACAGCACCGCGATGACGGCGGGAACCACCATCACCGTCATGTGCTCGGCGAAGCCGCTCGCGGCCGTGAGCGAGCGCAGCAGCCGCCGGCCCTCGCGCAGCAGGGCGAGGCCCCGGTCCGGGTCGCCGGCCCGGGCCGTGATCCAGCCCCGGGCGCTGGTCAACAGCCCGGCCACGACGCTCGGCGCGAAGCCGCCCACGTTGACCACCTCGAGCCTGTCCAGCTCGGCCAGGGCCGGCCCGTACTCGCCGCGCTGGGCGTGGATGCCGCTGAGCGTCAGGTGGCCGAACATCAGGGCGCCGGTGGTGGACTGGTCGGTGCCCGCCGGGGAGACGATGGAGGCCAGCGCCTCCCGGATCACCCGCTCGCCGCGCTCCATGTCGTACTCCAGCAGGGCGGTGCCGAGGTGCACCTGCAGGATCGGGATCTCCTGCGGCGCCCCCAGCTCCTCGGCCAGCTCGATCGCCCGCGCGTACGCGGCCGCGGCGGCCTCGGACTCGCCCCGATTGGCCAGGCTCTCGCCGTGGGCGGCCAGCGCCTGGGAGACCCCCCAGAGGTTGCCGGCCCGCTCGTACAGCTCCAGCGAGCGCTCGCCGTCCGCGACGCTCTGATCCGCACCGCTCGGCCAGTCGTTCAGCATCCGGGCCCGGACCTGCAGGATGAACGCCAGGTCGCTCGACCCGCCGTACTGTTCGCAGCCGCGCACGGCGTCGTCCAGCAGGTCCTTCATCAGTTCCGGCCGGCCGGACAGGAAGGCGCCGAACACCCGCATCAGCGCCGGGAACCGGTAGCCCTGCGGCAGCTCCGGGGTGTAGACGTCCAGCAGCCCCTGGGCGACGGCGACCGCGTCCTGGTCGCCGATCACGTCCAGGTTCCCCTCGAACAGCCCGATCAGCTGGTACATCGCGAGCAGCCGGCGGGCCTCCTCCACCACGCCGTCGGGCATCGGCACGCCGTACGCGAGCACGCCGCGCTCCAACGGCACCGGCGGCGGGACGTCCGGAGCGAGCGGGTCCGGTCCCAGGGCGGCGACCGCGTTGTACCAGTTACGGGCCTCCATGCTGTAGCCGCGCAGCGACCAGTACCAGCTCATGCCGAGGCACAGGACCAGCGCCTGCTCCTCGTCCCGCAGGTCGACCGCGCGGCGCAGCACGGCCCGGATGTTGTCCTGCTCGCGATCCAGCACCGTCAGCCAGTGCAGCTGCTGGGGGCCGTGGATGTACCGGTCGGCCTCGGCGACCAGGGCACGGAAGTGCGCCAGGTGGCGGGCCTCGGTGGCGGCGCGCTCGGCGGCGGACCCGGCGAGCCGCTCGTCCGCGTACTCGTGGATGGTCTCCAGCATCCGGTAGCGCGGCAGGCTGGCGCCGTCCAGGTCGGCGACCAGCAGCGACTTGTCGACCAGCGACAACAGCAGGTCGGCGACCTCCCCGGGAGCCACGTCGAGGCCGTCGGCGCAGACCGCCTCGGCGTCCTCCAGCTGCCAGCCGCCGGAGAACACCGAGAGCCGGCGCAGCACCGCGCGCTCCCGCTTGCCCAGCAGGTCCCAGCTCCAGTCGACCACCGCGCGCAGGGTCTGCTGACGCGGCAGGAGGGTGCGGCTGCCCGCGGTGAGCAGCGCGAACCGGCCGTCCAGCCGGTCGGCTATCTGGCGGGCCGTCATCACCCGCAGCCGGGCGGCGGCCAGCTCGATGGCCAGCGGCAGCCCGTCCAGTCGGCGGCATATCTCGGCGCAGGCCGCCGGGTCGCCCTGCGGGTCGAAGCCGGGACGGGCGGTGGCGGCGCGCTCGGCGAACAGCCGCAGCGCGACCGGGTCGGGCAGCGGCTCGACCGGCAGCACCGTCTCGCCGGGCACGCCGAGCGGCTCGCGGCTGGTGGCGAGCACGGTCAGCCCGGGACACTCGGCGAGCAGCACGTCGGCGAGGTCGGCGGCGGCCTGGATCAGGTGCTCGCAGTTGTCCAGGACGAGCAGCATCCGGCGGTGGCCGCAGTGCTCGACCAGCCGGCGCACCGGGTTCTCGACCCGCTTCTCGATCACCTCGGCGACCATGCTGGTGCTGTGCAGCACGATCTCGCGCAGGCCGAGCGCGGAGACCACGGCGGCGGGCACCGCGTCCGGGCTCTCCAGCGGGGCGAGTTCGGCCACCCAGACGCCGTCCGGCCAGGCCCCGGCGGACTGTTCGGCCCGGCCGGCCTCGACCGAGAGACTGGTCTTGCCGGAGCCGCCGGGGCCGGTCAGCGTCACCAGCCGACGCTCCGCCAGCAGGTCGCGCAGCGCGGCGAGATCCGCCTCCCGGCCGACGAAGCTGGTCAGCCGGCTGCGCAGGTTGCCGCCGGCGCGCGGAGGTTGGGGCGTCGCGGCGGCCCTGGCCGGCTCCGGCGCCGGCGTCGATTCCTTCTCCACGGCGGGGGCGAGCAACTCGGCGTACACGGACTGGAGTTGTCGACCCGGGTCGACGCCGAGCTCATCGGCCAGGGCGCGCCTGGTCCGCTCGTAGTGGCGCAGCGCGTCGGCCGTCCGGCCGCTCTCGCGCAGCGCCCGGATCATCAACAGCTGCAGTGGTTCGTCCAGCGGCTGCCGCTCGCACAGCTCGGCGAGTTCGGCGACCAGGTCGGCGGCCCGGCCGAGCCCGAGATCGGCGGTGATCCGGTGCCGGCGGGCCTCCTCGCGCTGGGCCTCCAGCCGGGCGGCCGGCCCGGTGCGGTCCGGCAGGTCGGCGAGGGCGTGGCCGCGCCACAGCGCCAGGGCGGCGCGCAGCCGCTCGGCGGCGGCCGCGTGGTCCCCGGCGTCCAGGGCGCGGCGGCCCTCGGCGCTCAGCCGCTGGAAGTCGGCGAGGTCGGTGCCGGGGCCGGTCAGCCAGTACCCGGCCGGGCCGGAGCCGATCTCGTCCCGGCCGATGGTGCGGCGCAGCCGGCCGACCAGGGTCTGCAGCGCGGCGGAGGAGTCCTGCGGCGGGTCGGCGTCCCACACCTCGTCCACCAACAGGTCGGCCGGCACCGGGCGGCCCTGCCGCAGGGTCAGTGCGGTGAGCAGCGCCCGGAGCCGGGCGCCGCCGAGCGGCACCGGGGTTCCGTCGTCGTGGTGGGCCGTGGTCGTCCCGAGGATGCCGTAGTGCACCGGACCATTCTGGTCGATCGGCGGGGGTACGGCCGCACAATTGTGCTGGCGGCCCCGGCACCCGCTGCCCCTGCCCCATGCCCGCAGCCCTGCGACCCCTGCCCGCCGCCCTGCGACCCCTGCCCGCGACGGAACGCGGCCGGGTGTTGGGACGTTCACCCGGAGCGGCTTGTCCGCTCACCGGCCCGCCCGGCATGATCGACCCCGGCCCGTATCCCGCCCTCCCCCTGCCCACGGAGCATCCACACCATGACCTTCGCCGCCACGCCGCGCTCCCGCAGCGAGGACCGCCGGATCAGCCCGGTGTTCTGGGTACTCCTCGCCATATTCGGCACCTCCGGCTGGGCGGTGTACTCGGGCTACGGCAACGCCTCGTTCGGGGTGTTCCTGTTCGTGGTCGCGGGCTGGATGGTCTCGCTCTGCCTGCACGAGTACGCCCACGCGCGCACCGCGCTGCACGGCGGCGACATCACCGTCGGCGCCAAGGGCTACCTCACGCTCAACCCGCTGAAGTACGCCAACGTGCTGCTCAGCTTCGTGCTGCCGATCGTCTTCGTGATCCTCGGCGGCATCGGCCTGCCCGGCGGCTCGGTGTGGATCGAGCGGCACCGCATCCAGGGCCGGCTCAAGCACAGCCTGATCTCGGCGGCCGGGCCGCTGGTCAACCTGGTGATCGCGGCGGCGCTGCTGATCCCGATCGGCGCGGGCTGGCTGGACGACCCGACGGTGCACGCGTTCTGGAACGGCTACGAGCTGACCATCTCGCCGTTCTCCGGCGCGCTCGGCTTCCTCGGCTTCCTCCAGCTCAGCGCGGCGGTGCTGAACCTGCTGCCGGTGCCCGGCCTGGACGGATACGGCATCGTCGAGCCCTGGCTGTCGTACAAGACGCGACGCGCCGTCGAGCCGTTCGCGCCGTACGGGATGCTCGCGATCTTCGCGCTGCTGTGGCAGCCCTCGGTGAACTCGTTCTTCTTCGGGATCGTCCACGACATGATGAACCTCTTCGGCGTGGACCAGGACTACGCGACGCTCGGCCGGTACCTGTTCAGCTTCTGGAAGAACTAGCCCGGAACCAGCCCGAACCAGCCCGGCGCCAGCTCCTGCTAGCCCCGCTCGGCGGCCGAGGCGGCGGCCTCGGCGATCTTCGCCCGGCGGCGGTTCAGCCACAGCACGTTGCTGGCCACGCCGGCCAGCGGCACCCAGATCAGGCCCAGCCACAGGCCCTGGGTCAGCGAGAAGACGGCGGCCGCCAGCGCGAGGACGACGACGATCAGGGCGAGCAGGGACGTGCGGGGCATGGCGGAAGGCTCCTCGAACGGGTGCGGCCGGCGAAACGGGTGCGGCCGGGCCGGGTTGCGGCCGCACCCATTGTCGCCGACCTCACCTCCGGAGCGGGTCCAGGGGTGAGGTCGACACGGCGTCCATCGGTCACACGTCGGTGATCCGCAGGCCCGCGTGGGCCTTGTAGCGGCGGTTGACCGAGATCAGGTTGGCCACCAGCGCCTCGACCTGGTGGGCGTTGCGCAGCCGGCCCGCGTAGATGCCGCGCATGCCGGGGATCCGGGCGGCCAGGGCGCGCACGATGTCGGTGGCGGCCCGGTCCTCGCCCAGCACCATGACGTCGGTGTCGATCGACTCCACCGACTCGTCCTGCAGCAGCACCGCCGAGAGGTGGTGGAAGGCGGCGGTGACCCGGGAGTCCGGCAGCAGCGCAGCGGCCTGCTGGGCGGCGCTGCCCTCCTCCGGCTTCAGCGCGTACGCGCCCTGCTTGTCGAAGCCGAGCGGGTTCACGCAGTCGACGACGATCTTGCCGGACAGGTCCTCGCGCAGCGCGGTCAGCGTCGCGGCGTGGCCGTCCCACGGAACCGCGATGATCACCACGTCGCTCTCCCGGGCGACGGTGGCGTTGTCGGCGCCGCGCACGCCGAGGCCCAGCTCGGCGGCCGAGGCCTCGGCCCGGGCGGCATCCCGGGAACCGATGATCACCTGCTGGCCGGCCTTGGCCAGCCGCAGGGCCAAACCACGCCCCTGGTCACCGGTGCCGCCGAGGACACCGACCACCAGCTGCGAGACGTCCGGCAGCTCATGGGCCGGGTTTGTCGCTGAATCGAGGGAAGTCATGGGCCGATCCTGCCAAATCCCCGGCCCGGCGCGACATCCTGGCCCGCATGGACGCGGTGAGAGTTTCGGCACTCCGTGAACGGCTGTCCGGCACGGGCTGGTGGGAGACGGTCGGGGACTTCGCCGCGTCACTGCGGCACTCGGTGGAACGGCGCGGGGCCGGCGGGCTGCTGCTGGTCGGCACCGAGGCGTACGAGCCCTGGCACCTGGCCGCCCACCTCGAGGACGAGGCCGCCTGGTCAGCCGTCCCCCGGCTGGCACCCACCCTGCTGCGGCACCGCCCACCGGCCGGCGCCCCACCCCACCTCGCGCACGGCCTGCGGCGGCTCACCGACGCCGGACGCGGCGCCACCGTCCTGGTGGTCGCCCCGGAGGCGGCCGGCACTCCGCTGCTGGAACGGGTGCACGACGCCCGACGGCACGGCGCGACCGTCCTCGCCGTCGACGGCGCCGCCCCCACCACCCCGAGCGACCTCGACGGGCTCGCGCACGAGCGACTGGCCGTCGGCACCGCCGCAGAGGAACCCTTCGACCTCGCCCAACACCTGGTCAGCACCGCCGCCGGACAGCCCCCCGGCCGCCGCACCACCCTCGACCGCCTGGCCGACCTGGCCGCCCGACTCACCGCGGCCCCCACGATCAGCCGCTGGTAGGCCCGTCGCCGAATCCGGCGGCGTGGACGCTGTTCAGGTGCTTGGAGCTCGGCAGCCACGCGGGCGACGGCCGCGCCCTAGACTGCCGGGCATGAAGACCGGGGGCTGGAAGCAGTGGGCGGCGGTGGTGGTCGTCGTGACCTCCGTGGTCGGCTCGCTCGGCTGGGCGCTGTCGCGAGGAAACAAGGTGGCGGATCAGGCCCGTCCGGCGGTCGGCACCACGCTCGACTCGCCGGTGCCGGACGTCGCGGCCCTGGCCGCCTCCTCCGAGGTGGCCGCCGCCGACCAGGCCCTCACCGCCGAGATCGACCGGCGGCTGGCCACGCTGCTCCCGGCGCTCTCCGGCGCCCAGGTGATCGGCGAGGGCGTCCAGGACGGCTGCGGGGTCGATCCCAGCCGGTCGGACGGGTTCGGGGCGCACTGGCCGGCCCCGAAGTGCCGTCGACAGGTGGTCAAGTACCTCGCGGTGAGCGGCGATCCGCAGCAGGCCCGATCGCGCTGGGAGCAGGCGATGACCGCCCAGGGCGCCCTAACCGTCGACTCCAACGCCTCGCCCCGGCCGGGCGAGGGACTCTGGTACGGCTTCCCGCGCAGCGACGGCGAGCACGACCTGCTCGGGGTGAGCCTGGCCTTCGACGAACGGAAGGACGCGGGCGGCCCCCCGACCCCGGGTGTGGGCTTCCCCTGGACGCTCTCCGCGCCGAACGCCGCCACGAAGGCCTGGGCCGACCGGGAGTCCAGGCCCGCGATGCCCGTGGACCAGGCCGCCGCCCAGGCGCTCGCGGGCGGGCGGCGCCTCGTCGTGCTGAGCGTGGACGAGGAGTACTTCACCGCCCCCGAGCCGCGCTGACCTGCCCGGCGTCGGTCACCCGGCACCGACCTGCCCGGTGTCGGCCTACTCGGCCCCGTCCTTCGGCTTGTCGGTCCACCGCGGGTCGTTGCGCCACTCCCGGTTGCGCTCGTCCGCGATCTGCAGCGCCTGAGCGGCCTCCGCAGGGCTGTCGTACGGCCCCAGGCGGTCCTTGGCCGGGCACTCCGGGCCCTCCTCGACCTTGGCGTGCTTGATGCAGTAGAACCACTCGCCGGGCTTCCCGGTCGGCTTGCGGTGGAATCCGAGGGGCATGGTGTTCTCCCGTTCAGTCGGTCGGCGTTCACAGCTGGGGTCGATACCGATCATTCCCCGGCCCGGAGGGCTCCGCACACCGCCCGTCCGGCCGGGGCCCGGCGACTAGACTCGCGGCCATGGCTCTCGTACCCGGCATCCAGTCCCCCACCCGCAAGGTCCCGGCACACATCGCGCGCCCCGAGTACGTCGGGCGGCCCGCCCCGACGCCGTACACCGGGCCCGAGGTGCAGACCGCCGAGACGATCGAGAAGATGCGGATCGCGGGCGGGATCGCGGCCCGGGCGATGGAGGAGGCGGCCAAGCTGATCGCCCCCGGCGTCACCACGGACGCGCTGGACGCCGTCGCCCACGCGTACATGTGCGACCACGGCGCCTACCCGTCCGACCTCGGCTACCGGGGCTTCCCCAAGTCGGTGTGCACCTCGATCAACGAGGTGATCTGCCACGGCATCCCGGACTCGACCGTGCTGCAGGACGGCGACATCATCAACATCGACGCCACCGCGTACATCCACGGGGTGCACGGCGACCTCAACGCCACCTACCTGGTCGGCGACGTGGACGAGGAGTCCCGGCTGCTGGTCGAGCGCACCCGGGAATCCCTCAACCGGGCGATCAAGGCGGTCAAGCCGGGCCGTCAGATCAACGTCATCGGCCGGGTCATCGAGTCCTACGCCAAGCGCTTCGACTACGGCGTGGTGCGGGACTTCACCGGACACGGCATCAACACGTCGTTCCACTCCGGCCTGATCATCCCGCACTACGACAGCGAGCGGGCCACCGAGGTGATCAAGCCGGGCATGACCTTCACCATCGAGCCGATGCTGACCCTGGGCACCTACGACTACGAGATGTGGCCGGACGGCTGGACGGTCGTCACCAAGGACCGCAAGCGCACCGCCCAGTTCGAGCACACCCTGGTGGTCACGGCGGACGGCGCGGAGATCCTCACCCTGCCGTGACCCCGCGTCGGGGCAGCCGCCCCGCGCCCCTTCGGCCCGGAGGCGAGCGGGCGAGCCCACGCCCCGAGCCGAAGGGGCGCGCCGGCGCCGAAAGGGAGAAGCGAGGAGGCCCGAGGAACGAGGGCATCGGAGCGCCGACCGTCGGCACCGGGTCAGAGCGCCCCGGAGGCGAGCGGGCGAATAACGGCCCGTCAGCCGATGAGCCACTGCTCCTCGGCGACGGCGCCCACCTCGGTGCAGGCGTCGGTCAGCACGTCCAGGACGCGCAGCGGGTCCGGCAGTGGCTGCTCGGGCCCGCGCAGCCACCGCACCTGGGAGCCGTCCGGCAGTGCGGCCGGCGGGAGCAGGGTGTACGAGCCGCGGCAGTGCCAGCGCAGGCCGGGGTGTTCGGACATGGTGTCCGGGGTGGAGTCGAGCGCGCTCGGCCACCACTCGTCCTCGTCCTGCGGGGTGCCGCGGGTGGCGGTGAAGAACAGGTAGCGGTCCTCGCCGACGGCGGCGACCGGGCCTTCGACGCCCGCCGCGGTGAGTCGTTCCAGCGCCAGCCGTCCGGCCTCGGCCGGGACGTCCAGGACGTCGTGCACCCGGCCGGTGGCGGTGATGAAGTTGGCCTGCGGGTCGCGGGCGAGCCAGCGGGAGAGCTGTTCGGGGTCGGTCGTGGCCTGGGTCTGCCAGGCGAAGGAGACCGGGTGCTGGGCCGGGGCCGGACAGGCCACCCGGTCACAGGAACAGCGGTAGCCGGCCGGGTGAGCGGCCGGGGCGAGCGGGAATCCGGCGCGTGCCGCGCCGAGCAGTTGATCGAGTCCTACGGCCGGGCCGTCCGGGTCCCCCGCCCGGGCCCGCTGACGCTCACGCTTCTGCCACCAGGTCGTCCACCTGCCGCCGGCTTCCATCGGGCCCCTTCCGCGCAACTGCCGTGCCTGGTGCGGCACAGCGTTCGACGTACCACTCGACGCAACGCACGGCGCCCCCCGCTGCTTCCCCGGGGTGCTCGACCTTGCCGTCCGCGCCCTGTCGACCGCGGCCCGGGGTCACCGGACGGCCGACGCCCGGGTCACGGTACGAAGTCGCGGCAGCACGCTGTCCGCGCCGGATCGGCCGGAGAGCACGCGGATTCGCGCCTCGCCCGGCCCGTACGGGGCCCGCTGACCCGGGTGAACCCCGAGGGCGTACAGGAAAGGATAGGGGTGCGCGGGCCCTCCGGATGACCGGGGGCGGTGCCTCTCCGGTCACACTCCCGCACGCACCCCGGGCACACTCCCGGCACTCCGCCCTCACGAGGCCTCCCGTTCCCCCTCCCACCGGGGTGTTCCCGGTCACCTCGGGGGGACCCCGGTCACCCGCGCGGAGGTGAGACCCTGGAGGGGTGAAGAGCGCGGACACCGCATTCGTCGGCGGCCCCCTGGACGGGAAGATCCTCCCGATCCCGCTGGGGCCGATGCTCGGCGTGCCCAAGAAGTACAAGGTCCCGGTCCCCGCGCACGGTGAGGTCGCCGCGCGCACACTGGTGTACGTCCGGGCCAAGCAGGTTCGGGGCCTGAGCTGGTTCTGGCGTTACGAGTACGACGAGGCGGCCTCCGCCAAGGCTTCCGGCTGACGGAGCCTCCGGCCGGCGGGCCGCCCGCTCCCCCATCGCCTTCCCGGGAGGTCGGCATGGCCAGGACGGTACGACACCCGCGCAGTGCCCGGGCGGCGGTCGCGCACCACAACCGGCAGGTCGCCGGGGTCACCGGGGTGCTGCTGCTGGCGGTGAGCCTCTACACGGTGACGATCGGGCCCAACGGCTGGCTCTGGTTCGGTTGGGCGGTGCTGCTGCTGGTCTGCGTGGCCCTGTTCGTGGTCCGCCCGTAGGCAGCTCGTGGCCCGCCGGTGAGCAGCGGCACCGCCCGTCACGCCGGCCCGCTTCCCCCCGCGCCGGTCAGTCATCCTCGGCGAGGATGAGGTACAGCTTCTTGCGGGCTTCGGTCAGTACGGCGAGGCCCTTGGCGCGCTGCGCCTCGGTGCCGGTCCGCATGACCTGCTGGACCGCCTGGTCGACCGCGGCGAGCGCCTGGCCGACCTCCTGGACGGCCTCCCAGTCGACCTCCCGGCCGGCTTCCGCCCACGGCTCCGCCGGTCCGGCCTCGGCCACGGCCCGGCCCGAATCGGTGAGCGAGACCAGCCGCTTGCCGCCGACCTCCTCGGCGGTGATCAGGCCCTCCTCCTCCAGCAGCTGGAGGTTGGGGTAGATCGAGCCCGGGCTGGGCCGCCAGGCCCCGCCGGTCCGCTCGGTGATCTCGGCGATCATCTCGTAGCCGTGCATCGGCCGTTCCTTGAGCAGCGCGAGCAGCGAGGCGCGGACGTCGCCGCGTCGCGCCCGGCCGCCACGCCGCCCGTGCGGGCCGCCCCGCCGGCCGCCGTGTCCGCCGAAGCCGTGCCCGAAGGGGCCGCCCATCGGCCGCCCGGGGCCGCCGCCGCCGAACGGCGGACCGAACCCGCCGAACGCCTCCCGGCCTTCGAAGCCCTCCCCGGGCATCTCCCGGAACTCGGGCCCCGGCCCACGCCGGCGACCGCCGCCGCGCGGGCCCTCTCCACGAAATCGCATTCCTGAGCGCATGGCGCCCACCTCCTGGTTCGCCGAAACAGTCGAGTTACTGTCTCGATAGTTCGACGATATATCGGTGACTGTCGCTCGTCAACGATTGACCGATAGCCGCCGACAGCCCGCCGACAGTTCCCCCGACGATTCCCCGACAGCCCCCTTGCGCCGTTCCCGACACGGCCGCCACGCCCCGGGCGCGTCCACCACCCAGCCGCTACGGTGGCGGGCATGGCCGGAGAACGAGATCTTGCGACGCTGCTGCGCGGAATGCGCCCGCAGCTCAACCCGGGGCGGTACGTCTACTGCACGCTCCCCGCGAAGGTGCCCGCAGGCATGCGGCCGGTGGTGACCGTCGCCGAGCCCGAGGGGGTGACGGTGGTGGTCACCCAGGAGGAGGCGGACGCGCTCGGGCTGCGCTACGAGTACGTGGCGGCCTGGATCACCCTGCAGATCCACTCGGCCCTGGAGGCCGTCGGCCTGACCGCGGCCGTGGCCGGGCGGCTCGCCGAGGACGGGATCAGCTGCAACGTGGTGGCCGGCTTCCACCACGACCACCTGTTCGTCGCCGCCGACGACGCGGAACGCGCCGTCCAGGCCCTGACGGAGCTCGCCGAACGCTAGAGCCCTTCCTGGGACTCCCGCCGTCCGCCCGACAGTCCCGCCGGGTGGCCGCCACCGACCGGGCCTTCGACACTGGGAACAGCCGCCCCGCCGGGGGCGGCCCCACCGGAAGGAGACGGCCGCCATGGCCATCTGCGTGACCTGCGGCAACGACTACTGGCTGGCCTTCGAGATCAAGACGGTCACCGGCGACACCTACACGTTCGACAGCTTCGAGTGCGCGATGGAGAAGCTCGCGCCGCGCTGCGAGCACTGCAACGTCCGGATCGTGGGCCACGGCGTCGAAGTGGCCGGGATGTTCTTCTGCTGCGCCAACTGCGCCCGGGTCAACGGCGGCCTCGGCGAGCAGATCCGCGACGCCGTGGGCGCGCATCCCGCGTAGTCGCGGGGCGTTCCCCGCCCAGGAGGCGGGGTCGTCCCCCCGCACAGGGGGCGGGGAAGGGGCGGAAGAGTCGGCCTGTACGCCGGGTTCTGTCTCCCGGGTTGCTTGCGCGGCCCGGGGAGGCGGCCATCCATCTAGGGCTGCCGTTGCCGACAGCCTCGTGCGGTCTACCCGCGGACTCGGGCGAGCAGCCTTCAATCGTCCGCGCACGGCGCCCGAGGGCGCCGATCCTGACCTTGCTCCAGGTGGGGTTTACCTAGCCGGCCGGGTCACCCCGGTCGCTGGTGGTCTCTTACACCACCGTTTCACCCTTACCCACCACGAAAGCGGTGGGCGGTCTGTTTTCTGTGGCACTGTCCCGCGGGTCACCCCGGGTGGGCGTTACCCACCACCCTGCTCTGTGGAGCCCGGACGTTCCTCGGCGGGTCTGGTGACCCGTCGCGACCGCCCGGCCGACTCTTCCGCCGTAGTGGTCATCGTAGCCGCTCGGGCGGCGCCTCCCGTACATCGGACCGGACGGCCGGGGGCTCGCCGCCGAGGCGTGCGGCCACCCGGGCGGCCGTCGCGCTCGCCCAGGCGGTGGTGGTGGCCAGGCCGAGGAGGAGGATCGCGCCGCCGAGGCCGACCAGGATCCACCAGCCGGCGTGGCTGGCCGGGGCGAAGCCGGTCGCGACCGGGCCGACCACGGCCGAGGTGACGACCGTGCCGATCACCGCGACGCCCAGGGACTGGCCGATCTGACGGCTGGTCGAGGCGACCGCGGCCGCCACGCCCGCCTGGGCGCGCGGCATGCCGGAGACGGCGGCGTTGGTGATCGGCGCGTTGACCATGCCGAAGCCGAAGCCGAACAGCGCGTAGGCGACCAGCAGCAGCGCCGCCGGGGAGTCGGCGGAGAGCCGGGTGAGCAGCACCCCGCTCGCGGCGAGGCCGAGCCCGGCCGCGACCAGCGGCAGCCGCGGGCCCCGGCTGCCGACGATCCGTCCGGACAGCGGCGCGCAGACCAGCATCAGCCCGGCCATCGGCAGCGTCCACAGGCCGGCCTCGACCGGGCCGTAGTGCCGGACGTTCTGCAGGTAGAGGGTGTTGAGGAAGAGGAAGCCTCCGAGGGCGGCGAAGGCGCAGACCGCGGTGACGGTCGCCCCGGCGAACGGCGCGCTGGCGAAGAACCGCGGGTCCACCAGCGGCTCGGCCACCCGCCGCTCCCACAGCGGGAAGGCGACCAACGCGGCCACGGCGGCCGCGGCGAGCGCGAGGATCAGCGGGGAGGTCCAGCCGTTGCCCGGGCCCTCGATGATCGCGGCGGTGCCGCAGCCGAGCAGCACGACCATCAGCAGCTGCCCCACCGGGTCGAGTCGGCGCGGCCGGGGCGAGCGGGACTCCGGGACGTAGCGGGCCGTCAGCACGATGGCGGCCAGCGCGACCGGGACGTTGATCAGGAAGATCGACGGCCAGCCCGCGCCGTCCACCAGGAAGCCGCCGAGCAGCGGGCCGAGCGCCATCGAGATCCCGACCACGCCGCCCCAGACGCCGATCGCCTGGGCCCGCTCCTTCGGGTCGGTGAAGGTGTTGGTGATGATCGACATCGCCACCGGGTTGAGCATCGAGCCGCCCACCGCCTGCAGCGCCCGGAACGCCACCAGCCACTCCAGGCTCGGCGCCAGGCTGCACAGCAGCGAGCCGAGCGCGAAGCACACCAGCCCGGTCTGGAACACCCGGCGGCGGCCGAACCGGTCGGCCACCGAGCCGAACAGCATCAGCAGCGAGGCCAGCACCAGGGTGTAGGCGTCGATGATCCACTGCAGCCCGGACGCCGGGGCGTTCAGGTCCCGCTGGATCGCGGGCAGGGCGATGTTCACCACGGTGTTGTCGAGGCCCACGATGAACAGGCTCAGGCAGCAGATCGCCAGGACGAGCAGACGGCGGCGCCGCCCGGACGCGGGCGCGGGCGCGAGGGTGGAGGACTGGGGGGCATCAAGCACGCACCGATCCTCCCACCCAGACCCGGGGGCGGGGTGGCGGGACGGACCGTACGGGTGGCGGACAACAACCCGGTCATACCGCTGCGAAGCGGACGGTCCGGGTGGTCGGGTCGGCCTTCGTCAGCCGGACGTCGATCACCCGGCCGAGCGGCAGCCGGCCGACGGCGCCGTGCGGGCCCTCGGCTGTGCCCGGGCCCGCCTCCGCGCCCGGGGCGTCGCAGCGGGCCCGGACGGCGGGGTCGCGCAGCTGCACGGTGCCGACGGCGGGCCGCTTCTCGTCCACGTCGATGACCACCGCGGAGAAGTCCTCGCCCTCCCGGCCCGCCAGCAGCTCCGCCTCCACCAGGTCCACGCAGGCGCGTTCGACCTCGCCCGCGCGGCGGTCCCCGCTCGCCATCAGCGCCGGCACGGACGGCAGCGCCTCCCGCGTCCACTCCGGCACGTCCTCCCCCGCCGCCACCGCCGCGCACACCTCCTGCGCGAAGCGGTCGCCGAGCCGGCGCAGCGGCGCGGTGCAGTGCGCGTACGGGGCGGCGAGCGCGGCGTGGCCCGGCTCGGCGGGCGCGGGCAGGCCGCGGGACTCGTCGAAGGCGTGGTAGCCGGCGCCGCGCAGCAGGCTCGTACAGGCGTTCAGGAAGGCGGCGTTCAGCGGCACGTCCGGGTCCAGGGAGCGGATCAGCTCCGGGTACGGGAGCGCCTGCGGCCAGTCCACGTCCAGCGCGGCGGCGATCCGGCGCAGCCGCTCGTACCCGGCGGCGGGCGCGACGGGCAGGGTGCGCAGCAGGCCGACGCCCGCGTCCAGCATCAGCTCGGCCGCAGCCATGCCGGTGAGCAGCGAGATCTGGGCGTTCCAGCCGTCGGCGGGGCCGGGCGCGCGGTAGCCGAGGACGTAGCCGTGCAGGGTCTCCTCGACCTCCTGTTCGGGCACCGGCAGGCTGATCCCGCCCCGGGCTCGTTCCTGTTCCTCGCGCAGCCGGCCGACGGTGGCGAGCAGGGCGAGCTGCTCGTCGGCTCCGCCGAGGTCCACCGCGCGCTCGACGGCGGCGTAGTCCAGGCGGCGGTGCGAGCGGACCAGGGCGCGGTGCAGGTCGGCGAGGACGACGGCGCCGTCGGCGTCCAGGTCCAGTTGCCAGAGCAGGGCGGGCCGGGGCTCGCCGGGCAGCAGGCTGGCGGCGTCCTCGGAGATCCGGGTGGGGTGCAGGGGGATCCGGTGGTCGGGGAAGTAGAGCGTCTCGACCCGGCGACGGGCCTCGGCGTCGATCGCGCCGCCGGGGCGCACGAAGGCGGCGACGTCGGCGATCGCGTAGTACACCCGGTAGCCGCCGCCGGCGCGGTGGGTGAGGTGCATGGCCTGGTCGAGGTCGCGGGAGCCGGGCGGGTCGACGGTGAACAGCGGCAGGTCAGTGGCGTCGTACTCGGGCAGCCGGGGGCGCTCGGCCGCCTCCTCCGCCTCGGCCAGCACCGCCTCCGGCCACTCGGTGTGGATCTCCAGGCGGGTGCGGAGTTCGGTCAGCTCGGTGTTGATCCGGGCGGAGTCGGCGGCCTTGACGCGCAGTTTTCGGCGAGGCATGGAGGCAGCGTAGGGCGAATCGGGTGATTCCGGACGGAGGCTCAGCGTCCCAGCAGGGACTTCAGGTCCTTTGCCGCGAGCGCGACCGCGTCGTCGTACCCGCCGGTGGCCAGCCGCAGCATGAACGCCACGGCGTCGTCCGGGTGCGGGTCCGTGTACGGCTCGCCGTTGTAGTCCAGGAACAGCAGCATCGCCTCGAAGGCGGTGCGCTTGTTGCGGTCGATCAGGGGGTGGTTGCGGGCCAGGCTCTGCCCGAGGGCGGCTGCCTTGGACCACAGGTCCGGGTAGGCGTCGCCGCCGAACAGGCTCGCCTGGGGACGGGCGATCGCCGAGAGCAGGCCGCCGAGGTCGCGGATGTTCTCCGGACCGCCGGCGAGGTAGGTGACGTCCTCCAGGTCCAGGTACTCGGTGTGCGTCGTCACAGGTCTCTGAGCCTCTCCAGCGTCTCCGCGTTGGCGGCGCGGATCCGGGCCACCATGGCCGCCCGGCGCTCGTCCTTGCTCGGCCGGGCCTGCTCGGTGAGCGCCTCCGGCACCTCGGACTGGCGGACCTCGAAGGCCAGCTCGGCGGTGTCCGACCCGCCCGGCGCCTCCGTCACCCGCACCCGCCCGGCCATCACCGCCTGCGCCGTCGCCCGCAGCGCGAATTCCAGCGCCCGCCGCGTCTCCTCCGGCAGGCCTGCGGGCAGCCGCACGGACAGGGACTCCTCCACGGCGTCGCCGTCGTCGGGTACCAGGTCCAGGGGTCGCAGGGTCATCTCGATCACTCTCCTCGCTGCTCACGGTAGTGGCGGGCGCGGGATGTTCCCACCGGTTTGCCCCGCCGCCACCGTCTCCTTCAGGGGGTGGCGGCCCGGCGGGGCGGGTGGGGCCCGGTGTAAGGGCTCGTACGGTGGACGCACAGGGAACTGCGCGAAGGGGGTTCGGGCGATGAGCGGTGTGGTGAGGGCGACCGGGGTCGTGGTGTCGGGGGCGTTGGCGGCGACGGGGGCGTTGCACGCGGTGTGGGCGGTCACGCCGTGGCCGTTGAAGACGCCGGAGGAGTTCGCGGACACCGTCGTGGGCGCGGGTGAGGGGGTGCCGCCGGCGGCGGCCTGTGTCGCGGTGGCGGGGCTGCTGGGGGCGGCCGCGTACCTGGTGGGGGCGGAGGCCGGGGTGCTGCCGGAGGCGGGGTCGCGGCGGTTGCGGCGGGCCGGGGTGCGGACGGTGGCCGGGGTGATGCTGGCGCGCGGGATCGGCGGGGTGGCGCTGTTCGGCACCGTGATCGAGCGCTCGGAGCGGTTCACGCGGCTGAACCGCCGGTACTACTCGCCCCTGTGCGTGGCCTTGGGAGCCGGAGCGGCCGCAGTAGGGTGGCGGGGTTCGTCCGCCACAAACTGTTGAGGAGTCCGCTGTGCTGGTGCTGTTGCCGCCCTCGGAGGGCAAGGCCGGGTCCGGGGACGGCGGGCCGGTGGCGCTGGACCGGCTGTCGCTGCCCGGGCTGACGGCGGCGCGCGGGGCCGTGCTGGACGCGCTGGTGGAGCTCTGCCGGGGTGACGAGTCCACCGCCGCCGAGGTGCTGGGCCTCTCCCCCGGCCTGCGCGGCGAGATCGCCAAGAACGCCGGCCTGCCGACGGCGGGGGCCCGCCCGGCGGGCGAGGTGTACACCGGGGTGCTGTTCGACAACCTCGGCCTGGCCACCCTGGACTCCGCCGCGTACGACCGGGCCGAGCGCTCACTGCTGGTCTTCTCCGGCCTCTGGGGCGCGGTGCGGATCTCCGACCGGATCCCGTCCTACCGCTGCTCGATGGGCGTGAAACTCCCCGGGCCGGGGGCGCTCGGGGCGTACTGGCGGAGCCCGATGGCCGCCGCGCTCCCGGAGGTGGCGGACGGGCTGGTGCTGGACCTGCGCAGTTCCGCATACGCGGCGGCCTGGAAGCCGGCCGGCGAGGTGGTCGCCCGCACCGCGACCGTCCGGGTGCTGCAGGAGCGGGGCGGCAAGCGCACCGTGGTCAGCCACTTCAACAAGGCGACCAAGGGCCGACTCGTCCGGGACCTGCTGGTCGCCGGGGCCGAGCCGAAGACGCCCGGCGAGCTGATGGACGCGCTGCAGGAGCTGGGCCACCGGGTGGAGCTCGCGGCGGAGGGCACGGCCCGCAAGCCGTGGCAGCTGGACGTGGTGGTCACCGAGGTGCACTGAGCGGCGCCGACCCGGTGCACCCCGGGCCGACGCGGGTGCGCGGCCGGTCGGCACCGGAGCGCGGCGGTCGGCACCGGAGCGCGGTGATCAGCGCAGGTGCGAGGTGTCGTTGAGCAGCCGCAGCAAGGCGTTGCCGTCCGCGTAGTACTGGACGGCGCAGAGCGAGGCGGCGCTCAGCTCCATCCGGTACATCGAGTCCGGCGGTGCGCCGAGCGCCAGCCGGACCAGCGTCTTGATCGGGCTGACGTGCGAGACCACCAGCACGGTCTTCCCCGCGTACCGGGCGATGATCTTGTCCCGGGCGACGCCGGCCCGGTGGGTGAGGGTGGTGAAGCTCTCGGTGCTGCCGGTCGGCTTGGCCTTGGCGGAGCCGAGCCAGGCCGCCAGGTCCTCCGGGTGGCGCTCCTGCACCTCGGCGAAGGTCAGGCCCTCCCAGTCACCGAAGTCGACCTCGCGCAGCCCCTCCTCGTACCGGACCTCCAGGCCGAGCCGGGCGGCGACGGTCTCGGCGGTCTGCCGGGTGCGGCGCATCGGGGAGGCGACGACGGCCTGGATGCTGCCGCGCGCGGCGAGCGCCTCGGCGGCCCGCTCGGCCTGCCAGCGGCCCCTGTCGGAGAGCTCCGGGTCGCTGCCGCCGCTGCCGGAGAAGCGCTTCTCCGGGGTGAGCGGGGTCTCGCCGTGGCGCAGCAGGACGAAGGTGGTCGGGGTGCCGAGGTCGGCGGGGGCGGCCCAGCCGGCCTTGGGGGCGGCGGTCTCCAGCGGCGGCTCGTCGGCGACGGCCGGGGCCTTCGGCCTGGGCTCCCACTGGCGCCCGGCCTTGCCCGCGTCCATCGCCTCGTTGGCCAGCCGGTCGGCGTCCTTGTTCCGCTCGCGGGGGATCCAGGTGTACGTGACCCGGCCGCGCGGGAGGACGGTCCGGGCCTCGGCGGCGAGCGGCTGCATGTCGGGGTGCTTGATCTTCCAGCGCCCGGACATCTGCTCGACGACGAGCTTGGAGTCCATCCGGACGTCCACCGAGGCGTCCGGGTCGAGCTCACGGGCCGCCTTGAGCCCGGCGATCAGGCCCTTGTACTCGGCCACGTTGTTGGTGGCGTGGCCGATGAACTCGGCGGCCTCCGCGACGATCTGCCCGGTGTCCCCGTCACGGACCACCGCGCCGTAGCCGGCCGGCCCCGGGTTGCCCCGGGACCCGCCGTCCGCCTCGACGATGAAGCGCGCCGCCACCGAATCAGACGCCCGAGTCGGCGGTGCGGACCAGGATCCGCGAGCAGTTCTCGCAGCGGACGACCTTGTCGGCCGGCTCGGCCTTGATGGCGTTCAGCTCGGTGATCGAGAACTCGGTGCGGCAGCCCTCGCAGCGGCGCTGGTAGAGGCGGGCCGCGCCGACGCCGCCCTGCGTCTCGCGCAGCTTGGTGTACAGCTTGAGCAGGTCGGCCGGGATGACGGCGGCGATGGTCTCGCGGTCGCGCTTGACCTTGTCGGCCTCGGCGTCGATCTCGGCGAAGGAGGCGTCGCGGCGGCCCTCGGCCTCGGTGAGGACGACGGTGGAGTGCTCCAGGCGGGCGGACAGCTCCTCGACCCGGGTCTGGGCGCTCTCCTGGCGCTCCATGATCTCCAGCACGACCTCCTCGAGGTCGCCCTGGCGCTTGGCGAGCGAGCCGATCTCGTGCTGGAGGTTCTCCAGGTCCCTCGGCGAGGTGATCGCGCCGGAGTCCAGGCGCTGCTGGTTGCGGGCGGCGCGGGTGCGGACCTGCTCGACGTCCTGCTCGGCCTTGGTCAGCTCGCGGGCGGTGTCGCCCTTCTGGGCCTCGGCGGCGACGACGAGGTCCTTGAGCGCGGTGTGGTCGGCGGAGGCCTTGTCGATCTCGGCGTGCTCGGGCAGCGTCCGGCGCCGGTGGGCCAGCTGGTCGAGCTTCGAGTCGAAGGCCTGGAGGTCGAGCAGGCGGGTCTGGTCGGCGGGCGCGGCGTTCAAGCGGAGAGCTCCTGTGAATCGGGGCAGGCGGTGAAGGACATGGGGGCGTGCGCGGTCCACGGGTCGGTGACCCGGTGGGAGACCTTGGTCTCCACGGCCCAGCCGCCCTTGTCGGCGGCGGACTGCAGGGCGCGCTCGGCCAGGCCGAGCCAGGGCCACTCGGTGGCCCAGTGGGCGGCGTCGACCAGCGCGACGGGCGCCGCCTCGGCGGCCTCGGAGGCCGGGTGGTGGCGCAGGTCGGCGGTCACGTAGGCGTCGGCACCGGCCGCCCGTACGTCGGCGAAGAGGCTGTCGCCCGAGCCGCCGCACACCGCGACCCGGCTGACCAGCCGGTTCGGGTCGCCCGCGACGCGGACGCCGGCGGCGGTGGCGGGCAGGCCCTTGGCGACCTGCGCGGCGAACGCGGACAGGGTCAGCGGGGGCTCCAGCAGGCCGATCCGGCCGGTGCCGCGACGGCCCAGCGGGTCGGTCGGGTCCGGCACCAGCGGGCCGGTCACCCGCAGGCCCACCGCCTCGGCGAGCGCGTCCGAGACGCCCGGGTCGGCGTGGTCGGCGTTGGTGTGGGCGACGTGCAGGGCGATGCCGTTGGTGATCAGCGTGTGCACCACCCGGCCCTTGAAGGTGGTGGCGGCGACGCTGGTGGTGCCGCGCAGGTAGAGGGGGTGGTGGGTGACCACCAGGTCGGCGCCCCACTCCACGGCCTCGTCGACGACCGCCTGGACGGGGTCGACGGCGAACAGGACGCGGTTGACCTCGGCCTGAGGGTCTCCGCAGACCAGGCCGACGGCGTCCCAGGACTCCGCCCACTGCGGCGGGTAGACCTCTTCGAGCGCGGTGATGACGTCGGACAGTTTCGGCACCTGTCGAGACTACCGTGCGCGCGGGGGCGGTCGGGCCTCGGCCGTTCGCCGCACCGGTCGGCGCGCCCCGTCGCGGCTGTTCGGACGGGGGTGCCGCCGGCGTACGGATACGCGTCAACCTGCGGCGGAGGCGCGCGGGCCGCCCCGCGCGGGCCGTGCGCGCCGGTGCGCCCGGCGCCCACTGCTCACATCGGGGCTCTCGTACGAATTCGAAACCGCCTTTGGACCACCCTTACGAGTGAAGTGACCGGCTCGGCGTTGAACCGCCGGTTTTCTCGAAACTAACTTCAGTCCTGCGAAAGGGAGTTGCCCCAGTCGCCCCGGCTGACGGGCGGGGCGGGCACCCCGTCGGCGCGGGCCTGGGCCCCGCCGGTCAAGAGGCGCGGCCTCATCGCCCCCGGAGGGGCGGCAACAGACGAAGGGATGTGGTGGCGAATGAGCGCGGGCACATCGCTGCGTACTGCCGGGGGCCAGGGGTCGGCGGGGCGCGGACCGGATGCGGCCGGTTCGTGGCCGGAGACGACGCGGACGGCGCTGGCCGGTGCCGGCGGCCGGGGAGGCGACGGCGGCTGGAACGTCACCGTCGGCGGCTTCTGGTGCACGGCCAGGCCGTCCGCGTCCTCACCCCTGCCCGAACAGGGGTGGAAGCTCCATGTGAGCGCGGCGTCGGTGGTGGGCGAGGAGGTGCTCTCGGCGGTCGTCCGGGTGCTCGCCGAGGACCCGTGCAGCTTCAAGTTCGCCGCCGCGCAGGAGCGGCTGAGCCAGCTCAACTCCCGTAACAGCGACCGTGGTTCGGCGGGAAAGTTCATCACCGTCTATCCGGCGGACGACGCGCAGTTCCAACGGCTGGCGGCCGAGCTCGACCGGGCCACCGCCGGGCTGCCGGGGCCGGTGGTGCTCTCCGACCGCCCGTACCGGCCCGGGAGCCGGGTGCACTACCGGTACGGCGCGTTCGCGCTGCCGGCGGAGCTGGGCAACGACGGGGAGTACCGGTCGGTGCTGCGCGGGCCGGGCGGGGAGCGGACCGAGGACGTGCGCGGGGGATCGTACCGGGCGCCGGGGTGGGCGCGGGATCCGCTGCGCGCCGAGGCCGGTTCGGCCGGGGCTTCGGGTGCGGGTGCGGCTGCAGGTGCGGTTTCGGGCGTGGCTTCGGTTGCGGGTTCGGCTTCGGGCAGGCGGAAGGGCGGCGTGCTGCTGGCCGGGCGGTACGCGGTGACCGCCGCCGTGCGGCACGGCGCCAAGGGCGGGGTGTTCCTCGGCCGGGAGGCGTCGAGCGGCGCCGAGGTCGTGGTGAAGCAGGCCCGGGCGCACATCGAGGTCGACCGCGCGGGCACCGACGCCCGCGACGCGCTGCGTCACGAGGCCGCGCTGCTCGACCGCCTGGACGGGCAGGACCTGGCGCCGCACGCGGTCGAACTGATCGAGCAGGACGACTCCGTCTTCCTGGTGCAGGAACGAATTGCCGGACAGCCGCTGGGCAGCTGGGTCACCGCCCGACTGCGACGCGACGGCAGCCCCGACGTCGACTGGGCCGAGGCCGGGCCGGTCGCGCATGCCCTCCTCGACCTCGTCGAGCGGGTGCACGCCCAGGGCCTGGTGCTGCGCGACCTCTCCCCCGGCAACGTCATGGTCCGCCCGGACGGCACGCTGCGGCTGGTCGACCTCGAACTGGCCGCCGAGGTCGGCCGGGCCGCCGGATCGGCCGGCACCCCCGGCTACCGCGCCCCCGAGCACGGGCCCGGCCGGCTCGCCCCCGCCGGCAGCTGCGTCGCCGACCCGGCCGTCGACCTGTACGCCCTCGGCGGGCTGCTCTTCCTCCTGGCCACCGGCCACGACCCGCTCCTGCCGGACGACCTCCCGCAGGCCCGCCCGGTCGCCGAACGCCTCGGCCGCTGGCTCGCCCTCGCGGCGCGGACGGGAACGACCGCGCGCCGCCTGGCTCCGACGATCCTCGGGCTGCGGGCCGAGGAACCGGAGCAGCGGTGGAGTGTCGCGCGGGTGCGGGAGTCGCTGCGCGAGGACGCGGGCCCGGGGGGCCGCGCCGCGCGACCCACCGCCGTCACGTCGCTCTGGCACGCCTCCGCCCGGCACGCGTCCGCCCGGCAGGGCGCCGCTCGTGCCGCCGCCGCTCCCGGGGCCACCGCTGACGACGCCCCGCCGCCCGACCGCCTCCTGCTCGACCGCCTCCTGCACGACGGCCTGCGGCACCTCGCCGCCACCGCCACGCCGGAGCGGCGGGACCGGCTGTGGACCGTGGTGCCCGCCGGTGAACGCACCGATCCGTGCAATGTGCAGCACGGCGCCGCCGGGGTGCTGGCCGTGCTGGCGCGGGCGGTCGCCGCCGACGCGCTGCCGGACGCGGTACGGGCGGAGGCGGCGCGGACGGCCCGGACCGCTGTGAGCTGGATCGAGCGGCGCATCGCGGCCGAGCCGGTGGTACTGCCAGGGCTGCACTTCGGGCGGTCGGGGACGGCCTGGGCGCTGCTGGACGCCGCCCGCGTGCTGGGCGACACCGCGCTGGCCGACCGCGCCGCCGGGCTCGTTCGCCGGATCGCCGTCGAGTGGCCCAACCCCGATGTCTGTCACGGCGCTGCCGGCGCCGGATTCACCCAACTACGGTTCGCCGCAGAAGACTTCGATACTCCGGACTTCCTCGACCGGGCTGCTCGCGGCGCCCGCGCCCTGCTCGCCGCCGCCCGCCGCGAGCCGTACGGGACGGTCTGGCCGGTGCCGAGGGACTTCGACTCGGCGCTCGCCGGGATCACCCATCTCGGCTTCGCCCACGGCGTGGCCGGCGTGGGCGCCTTCCTCCTGGCCGCCGCCGAGGCGACCGGCGACCAGGCCCTGCTCACCGGTGCCGCCGAGGCCGGGCGGACGCTCGCCGCGACCGTACGGTGGAGCGATCGGCAGAACGGCGAGCGGCAGAACAGCGAGCAGGGCACCGCGCAGGTCGACGGGCAGGGGACCGCCTGGTGGCCGCAGAGCGCGGCCGATCCGGAGCACATCCGGCTCGCGCACTGGTGCAGCGGCTCCTCCGGCACGGGCAGCTTCCTGCTGCGGCTCTGGCGCGCCACCGGCGACGCCGAAGCGCTCGGCCTGGCCCGCGCCGCCGGCCGTGCCGTGCTGGCCGCCCGCTGGCACAGCGGGGTGAGCGCCTGCCACGGGCTGGCCGGCGACGGCGAGTTCCTGCTGGACCTCGCCGAGGCCACCGGCGAGCCCGGATTCCGCACCGGCGTCGAGCAGTTGGCCACCCTCGTTGCCGCCCGGGCGGCCCTGCGCGACGGTCTGCTGGTCCTCCCGGACGAGACCGGCACCGGCTGTGCCCCCGCCTACGGCACCGGCACGGCAGGCCCGTTGGCCTTCCTGCTGCGACTGCGCCACGGCGGCCCCCGGCTCTGGCTGGACCCGGCGCCACCCGTCGTACGCCAACTCCCGTCCGCTGGAGGCGGGGTGAGCGGAGCATGAACGTGGCCATCCGGACCATGACACAGGCCCTGCGCCGGCTGAGCTTCACCTTCGCCGCCGACGGCAGTCACGCCGCCTGCCTGGCCGCTTCCGCCGACAGCGGCTGGTACGTGGAGAGCTGGCGACTGCCACAGGACGGCACGCCGGCCGCGCCGCTCGCGCTGCCACTGTCCGGCAACCGCTCGGAGAGCCTGCGCTCGCAGCTGGTCGCGGTGCCGGACGGCTCGGTGCTGGTCTGCCGGCACGACGGCGAGCGGCACGACCTGGTCCGCCTTCACTACGGCGAAACCGCCACCGTGGAGCAGCCGTTGGCCTCCCTCCGGATGGCCGGGCTGCGTCTGCTGCCGCTCCCCGTGGCGGCCGGCGCCGACCTCCGGACGCCGGTGGCGATCGCCCTCGGCACCGACACCCGACCGGCGACCACCGCCTGGCTGGTCCGGACGGACGGCAGCGAGCCCGAACGGGTCGCCGAGATCCCGGGATTGCACGGCGGCGGCGCCTGGCTGGACCACACCGGCGCGCTGCTCGCGCTGGACCGGGTGAACGGCGGCCTGGTCCGCAGCGTGGTGCTCGACCTGCGCAGCGGCACCACCACCCCGCTGCTGGAGATCGGCGAGCGCAGCAACGACCGCCTGGTGCTGTTCGACCCGGACAGCCGGTTCGCGATCGTGCGCAGCGACGCCCCCGGCACCGACCGGCTCGGCTGGGGCGTCCTCGGCGGCGGCGAGCCGCTGCGGTTCCCGGAGTGCCTGCACGTCGCGGGCATGTTCCTGCGGCCGGTGGCACTGCGGCGGGGGGCGGACGGCCCCCGGGTCGCGGTGCAGATCGACCACGGTGCCGGGTCGGCGCTCGCCCTGTGGCGGCCGTCCACCGGGCGGCTGGACCCGCTGCCGGTGCCGCCCGGGCGGCTCGGCGCGGTCGGGCACTGGGACGCGGCGGGGCTGCGGCTGCCGTACTCCTCCCCCGACCACCCGGCGGCGCTGGCCACCCTGGACGTGGACGCGCTGCTGGCGCACGGCCCGGCGCCGACCAGTGGCCCGATGCCGCTGCCCCTGCAACTCGCGCCACTGACCTCGGGATTGCCGGGCCCGTGGCGGGGCACCGTACTGCCCTGGCAGCCCGGCGCGGCGCCCGGCGTCCGGATCCCACCGCCCGGCTGGCGACTGGACGGCAGCACCCCGCCCGGCGAGGGCGGCCGCTGGCATCCCGCGCAGAGCCTCGAACTGGCGGGCCCGGCAGGTCCGTTGGAGGCCGTGGTGTACGGCGGCGACACCTGGCTGAGCAGCCCCCACCTGGTGCTGGCGCTACACGGCGGCCCGGCCGACGCCTGGCGGCTGGAGTTCGACCCGGCACTGCAGCGGATGGCCGCCGAGGGCCTGGCGGTGGTCGCACCCAACCAGCGCGGTTCCACGGGCTACGGCGTCGCGCACGCGCTGGCCATCCGGGGCGCCTGGGGCGGGTCCGACCTGGACGACGTGCTGTACCTGCTGGACGGCATCGCCGGGCAGCGCGCGGCACTCGGCCTGGAGCCGCCCGCGCTGTTCGGGGTCAGCTACGGCGCGTTCCTGGCGCTGCTGGCGGCCGCGCACGCGCCGGCCGGGCAGGTCGCCCGCTGCGCGGTGGTCGCCCCCTTCCTGTCCGGCGCCCGACTGCTGGCCGAAGCGGCGCCCCCCGTACGGGCGTTGACCACCCGGCTGGGCGGCGGCGAGCCGATCGCCGACGCCCGCGGCCCGCGCGACGTGCTGCAGCTCGCGCACCGGCTGAGCGCACCGCTGCTGGTGGTGCACGGCAACCGGGACGAGGTGGTACCGGTCAGCCAATCGCGGTCACTGCGGCATGAGTTGCTGCGGATCGGCCGGGTCGAGGGCGAGGACTTCCGGTACGTCGAGGCGGCCGGGTCCGGGCATGAGGTGCTCGCCGAGGAGGGCGCCGCCGTCCTGCACGAGCTGCTGGCCGCGTTCCTGCGGACCGGCCGACCGGGCTGAGCCGCCCGCATCCCACAGACTCCCGGGCCCGCCGAGGCCCGGGCACACCCCGACGCGGTGGATGGAGACCGCCCGGGGTGCGACACCCGACGCCCCGCACGCAGAGCGCGGCGGGCGTGACCTCAAGGGGAGGAAACGATCATGGAGAACATGGTGGACTTCGAGACCGACCTCGCGGCGCTGCAGGATCTGCCGGAGACCGAGTCCGTCGAGCTGACCGGCCACGGCAACGGCTGCCAGTACACCTGCCTCATCCTGACCTGTCTGCTCTTCACCGTCAGCTGAGCCACCGGCTCGGCCGACCGCTGATCGGGCGGTAGTCACCGGGTGCCGTCCCTGCCTGTCCGGACAGGCAGGGACGGCACCCGTCTTCTTCTTCCCCCTGCGTTCCGACACGTCCCCGTACGTTCCGACTCTCCGACGGAAGCCCCCGGTTGCAGGTCGAACTGCGGGGCGTGGTGGTGCGCGACAGCGACCGGGTGCTGCTCGGCCCGCTCGACCTCACCATCCCCGGCGGCCGTACGGTCGCCCTGGTCGGACGCTCCGGCTCCGGCCCGCCGCTGGTGTCCGGGTTGTTCGTCGCGGCCGCCGTCGACCAGGGGTTCCTGGCCGGGCGGCCTGGACGGCGGGCGGGGGTTGTCGGCCCGGCACGGCGATCTTCAGGTGCTGTCCCCGCTCTACCGCGAGCTGGTCGGTCACTGGCTCGGTTCCGGGCCCCGGACCAGGGCGGGTCTCGCGTCGTGATCTCGATAGGATCTCGCCCGTTCCGGCCGTTATGGTGGCCGGGCCGCGATCACCGGCTACGGGCGCGTACCGAGTGCCCGATCGGGGACCCGACCGCGCGCCACCGGCGTCGGCCGGGCGCCGATGACCAGCACCCTCCGCACGGAAGACGATTTCTCATGTCCGACACCCTCACCGACATCACCGGCCACGCGTTCAACGGGACCGACGCCGACGAGAAGACGGCCGGGGACTCCGCGCACGGCCGTCACCGCGGCCGCTCCGCCGCCGACGACAGCTCGGAGTCCGACCCGCACGGCCGCCACCGCGCGGCCGCGGCGCGGGGCTGATCCCACCCGCGTCACGCCCCGGGCAGCACGCGACGCGCACCGGGCCCGCCGGGAGAGCAACGCTCCCCGGCGGGCCCTCGTCCGTCGGAGCATCAGTCCGTGCGTCAGTTCCTGCGTCAGTCCACGTGCCAGTCCGCGCGCCGGGCCGTACGTCAGTCCATCGTCACGACGGTCCGCAGCGCCTCGCCGCTGCGCATCTGCGCGATCGCCTCGTTGACGTCCGCCAGGCCGACCCGGTGGGTGATCATGCCGTCGAGGTCGATCCGTCCGGCCCGCCAGAGGTCCACGACCAGCGCGATGGTGCGCCGGACCGTCGCCCCGCCGTAGAGCGAGGGCAGCAGGCGCTTCTCGTTGAAGAACAGCTCGCCCATGGTGAACTGCGCGAGGTCGTCCTGGGCGCCCGCGCCGATGACGACCACCGCGCCGCCGCGCCGGGCCGCGTCGTAGCCGGCCCGGACGGTGGCCGCGCGGCCGACCGCCTCGAAGACGTAGTCGAAGCCGCCGCCGGGCAGCTTCTTGGCCACCGCCTTCAGCTCCTCGGGGGCGATCGCCTCGGTGGCACCGAAGGAGAGGGCGCGCTCGCGGCGGGAGGCGACCGGGTCGACGACGGTGATCCGGCCGGCGCCGCAGACCCGGGCGCCCTGCACGGTGGCCACGCCGACGCCGCCCGCCCCGATCACCGCGACGGACGCGCCGGGCTCGACCTTGGCGGTGTTCACCGCCGCGCCTATGCCGGTCGTCACCCCGCAGCCGATCAGCGCGGCGACCTCGTACGGGAGGTCGGCGGGCACCTTGATGAGGGCGTCGGCGGAGACCACGACCTCGTCGGCGAAGGCACCGGTGCCGTAGAAGCCGGAGGCGCTCAGGCCGCCTTCCTCGATCCGGAAGCCCGGCGCGCCGAGCCGGCGCAGGCTGGTGACGCAGAGGTGGCCGCGATCCTGCGCGCAGTGGTCACAGCGGCCGCAGGGGGCCATCCAGCAGAGCACCACGCGGTCGCCGACGGCGAGGCCGGTCACGCCCTCGCCGACCTCCAGCACGTCTCCGGCGCCCTCGTGCCCGGGGACGAACGGCGCGGGCTGCGGCAGGACGCCGCTCATCGCGGAGAGGTCGGAGTGACACAGGCTGGCGGCACGCATCCGGACCCGGACGCTGCCTTTTCCGAAGCCGACCGCGGTCACGTCCTCGCGGACGTCGAGGGTGTCCTGGCCGGTCTTGTGCAGGACGGCTGCGCGCATGGGGCTGCTCCCTGTGTGCATCGCGTGACGCGGAGTGGATCCTAGGACGGGGCCGATTCTGACATGGCCTCCGCAATATCAGGAGAACAGGTTTCAAAAGGGTGGGCAAAGAGCCGAAAGCCCGGGCTCGCCGTTTCCGACCCCGCCAAGGCCGCGTCCAGGCCCCCGCCAAGGCCCGCGTCCAGGCCCACGTCCGGGCCCACACCCAGGCCCGCGTCCGGGCCCGCCGACACCGCCACCGCTACCGTCCAGTAGGGTCCGACCACGTCCGTCCCCGTCCCGACCCGAGGAGCATCGCATGTCCGACCTGCTGCAGAGCGCCTGCCCGGCGCCCGAGGTGCTGGCGGCGTTCGAGGCGGCCACCGGGTTCATGCCGGTGGACGAGGGGCTCGCGCTGTACGCGGCGGCGGTGGCGGTGGCCCGCGACACCGGCCTGCCCGTGCTGGAGATCGGCACCTACTGCGGCCGCTCGGCGATCCTGCTGGCGGCGGCGGCCCGGGAGGCCGGGACGGTGGCGCTGACCGTGGACCACCACCGCGGCTCGGAGGAGCAGCAGCCCGGCTGGGAGTACCACGACCCGACCCTGGTCGACCCCGAGGTCGGGCTGATGGACACCCTGCCCCGGTTCCGCCGCGCCCTGCACGCCGCCGGGCTGGAGGAGCACGTGGTGGCGCTGGTCGGCCGCTCGCCGCGGATCGCCGCGCTCTGGGGGCGCCCGCTGGGCCTGGTGTTCATCGACGGCGGGCACACCGACGAGCACGCGACCGGTGACTACGAGGGCTGGGTGCCGCACCTGGCGCCGGAGGGCCTGCTGGTGGTGCACGACGTCTTCCCGGACCCGGCGGACGGCGGCCAGGCCCCGTACCGGGTGTACCTGCGGGCGCTCGCCGAGGGCTTCGAGGAGGTCTCGGTGACCGGTTCCCTGCGCGTCCTGCGCCGCTCCGCCCGCTGACCCGGGCCCCTCGACAGCCCGCAGACCCCCTCCAAACCCCCGCACACCCCCCACGGCCCCTCGGATCCCCCAAGCCGCCCCACGGCCCCGCACCGATGCTCTAACGTCGTGCCGGGGCTGTCCGGCGCGGATTCGAACGGTACGGTGGCCGCGCAGCACCAGGCAGAGCATCGGCGGACGGTGGGGGCCAGCAGCGACATGACGGACCAGCAGAACACCGCTCCGGCGGTCTGGGACCCGACGGCGCGCGGCGGTGCCGGCGGCTGGGTGCGCGGCCCGCAGCGCCCTGCCGGCACCGAGCCCGCCCCCGAGGCCCCCGCGCCGGGCACCGCGTACACCGCCGCACCCACCACCCCGTACACCGCCGCACCCACCACCCCGTACACCGCCGCACCCACCGCACCGCAGCCGGCGGCGGCGCCGCAGTCCCCCGCCGACCCCCGCCTCGACCGGGCCGACCGGGCCGTCCCGCCGCCCGTGCCCGGCGCCGTCGGCGACCAGGGCCCGCCGCTGGGCGCCCGCCCGTACCTGGCCACCGCGCCCGGCTACGACCCGCCGACCGCCCCGATCCCCCGCGCCGCCGCCGCGCAGCCCCCGGCAGCCCCTCCCGCGGCCTCGCCGTTCCCCTCCCGCGCGACCGCGCAGCAGCAGCCCCCGCAGGGCTACGGCTACCCCCAGCCCCCCGCCGCCCCGCCGCAGCCCCCGTACGGCGCCCAGCCCGGCTACCCGGCCCCTCACGAGGCCGACTACCCGACCGCCTACCCGGACGACGACGGGGACCGCCCGGCCAACCGCAAGGCCCCGCTGCTGATCGGCTTCGCCCTGCTCCTGGTGCTGGCCATCGGCGGCGGCCTGCTGTTCGCCGCCCGGGGCAGCGACAAGAACGGCCAGGCCGCACCGGCCCCGACGGCCGCCCCCACGGCCGGCTCCGGCAATCCGCCGCCCGCCTCCGCGCCCACCGGCACGGACGCCGCGCCGAGCGGCGCCGCGAGCACCCCGGCCTCGCCGACCGCCGCGCCGTCCCCGACCGCGACCGGCGCCGGGCCCAACGCCCAGGCCCAGGCGCAGGCGCTGGACGGCCTGCTCAGCGAGGGCGAGAGCGCCAAGGCCCCGATCGGCAGCGCCGTCGCCAAGGTGATCAGCTGCCCGTCGAAGGCCGACATCGAGAGCGCGGCCCAGGTCTTCGACGGCGGCGCCAACCAGCGCACCGCCCTGCTGACCAAGCTCGGCAAGCTGACCCTCACGGACGTGCCGGGCGGCACGGACGCGCTGAACTCGCTGAAGTCCGCCTGGCAGTTGTCCGCCGACATCGACAAGGCGTACGCGACCTGGGCGCGCGCCGTCGCCACCCAGGGCTGCTCCGGCAGGGCCCCGACCACCCAGGACAAGAAGCACGCGGACGAGCTCAACCCGCAGGCCACCCAGGCGAAGACGGACTTCATGACCAAGTGGAACCCGATCGCGATCAGCTACGGCCTGACCCCGCGAACCCAGGACAGGATCTGACCGACCCGTGACCGGCACCGCCCCCCGACCGCCCCGCCGTTCCACCCTGCTGCGCGTCACCACCGTGGTGGCCGCGGCCGTTCCGCTCTGCACGGCGGGCTGGCTGGGCTGGCAGGCCCTCGACCACTCCGGTCCGGCGGGCGCCACAGCCGCCGCCTCCGCCCCGGCCGACCCGCAGGGCACCGGCGCGCCGACGGGCGCCGCCGACTCCGCCTCGGCGCCCCTCACCCCACCCGTGGCGCCGCCGCCGACCCCCGACGCCCCGACCCCCGACGCCCCGGCGGCCGACGCGCCCGCCGCGACGCCGTCGCAGCCGCCGGCCGCCGCGCCGACCGGCACCCCTGCCCAGGCGAACAGCCTCGCCGGTCGCACCGTCCTCCTCGACCCCGGTCACAACCCCGGCAACGTCGCGCACTCCGCCGAGATCAACCGTCAGGTGGACATCGGCAACGCCCGCAAGGAGTGCGACACCACCGGGACCGAGACCAACGCCGGCTACACCGAGGCCGAGTACACACTGGACGTCTCCCGCCGGGCCCGCGCGATCCTGACCGCCCGGGGCGCCAAGGTGGTGCTGGTGCAGGACGGCGACCGCCCCTGGGGCCCGTGCATCGACGAGCGCGCCCGGGCCGGCGCCGACGCGCACGCCGACGTCGCGGTCTCGGTGCACGGGGACGGCGGCCCGGCGAGCGGCAGCGGCTTCCACGTGATCATGCCCGCCAAGGTGGTGGCCGGGAAAGCGGACAACTCGTCGATCGTCGAACCCTCGCACCGGCTCGGGCTGCTGTTGCGCGACCACTTCCACACCGCGACCGGCGAGCCGTACGCCGACTACATCGCGAGCCAGGGCCTGGACACCCGCTCCGACCTGGGCGGCCTCAACCTGTCCACCGTCCCCAAGGTGTTCATCGAGTGCGGTAACATGCGCAACTCGACGGACGCGAAGCGGATGACGGACCCTCAGTGGCGCCAGCAGGCCGCCCAGGGTATCGCCGACGCGCTGACCGCGTTCCTGACGACTCAATAGAAGACTCGAAGTCCCAGTAGGGAAGTTGAGCCGCACACCCCGGCGGACGGTGCTCCGCCCGGCCCGCGTGGTTTGCAACGACTTCGCCCCATTCCCGGTCCCGCCGTGCACCGGCAGGACGGTTGGGCCTAGGCTTCTGGTCCGTTCGGGAGTTTCGGCCGGTCAGCCTGACCGCACGAACCACCGTCCACGACACGTCAACGAGGGGAACGTTAGTGAATCTGCGCGCTCTCACCAGGGGAGACGCCGCCGTCGCAGGCGCGGCCGTCCTGCTCTTCATCGCCTCCTTCCTGCCTTACTGGACCGTGAGCTGCGCCGGCCGGTACTGCGGACCCGACGCCTCGCAGAACGCGTGGAGCACGGAGCTGTTCCCCATCCTGCCCTCGATCTACCTGCTGGGCATCGCCGCCGCAGTGCTGATCCTGGTGCAGCGCTTCCAGGGCAAGGACGCGGCCAACCGTCAGGTGCTCGGCCTGCGGCTGGACCAGTGGGGCATCGCGTTCGCCGTCGCGGCGCTGTGGACCTCGATCTGGTCGCTCGGCGGCGGCCCGTCCGGCGGCAGCATCAGCCACGGCTTCGGCGCCTGGCTCGGCTTCATCGCGCTGATCGTGCTCGCCGGCGCGGCCGCGGCGAGCCCGCTGGTGCCCGCGCTGAAGGCCCCGCTGGTCTCCGACCGCCCGGCCGCCCCGTACCAGGGCGGCTACCCGGCCCCGGGTCAGCCCGGCCACCCGGGTGCGCCCGGTCAGCCCGGCCAGTACGGCTACCCGGCCCAGGGCCACGACCCGGCGTTCGGCGCCCAGGGCGGCTACGGCTTCCCGGCCGCCGGCCAGCCGCAGCCCGGTCAGCTCGGTCAGCCGCAGGACGCCGGCGTGCCGGCCCCGCAGCCGACCCCGGCCGCGCAGGCCGCCCCGGCGGCGGACTTCCAGCCGTTCTGGTTCGCCGTCCCGTCCCCGCGCCAGCTGGCCCCGAAGGACAACCCGGCCGGCGCCCCGATCGGCGAGGTCGTGCCCGGTACCTGGTACCTGGCCGTCGAGCAGCGCGGTGCCGCGCTGGTCGCGCAGCTGGCGGACGGCACCCAGGGTGTGCTGACCGACACCACGGGCCTCCAGCGCGGCTGACGTCCTCGGACGCGCACACGGAAGGGGGGGGGCCCGGGGTGCCGGGCCCCCCCCGGCGCGGGGGGGCGGCCCGCCCCGGCGTGCCGGGCAGCGGTGGCGGAGCACCCCTGAGGGACCCCCCCCCCCGCCGGGG